>NZ_DAORXT010000001.1:0-86671 GCF_035371925.1 Acetivibrio sp.
CCATTCTAACTTATTTCTGCTGTTTTGTCAGTCTTAATTTCTGGTATCATTATAGAATAACCATCCGTAAACATTGAGTTTTTTAAAGGCATATCAAGTGTTCCTTCTGTGCACTTAAACCAAAATTTGTTAGATACGGTCCATGGATCATCAGCTAATTTTGCAGCTGCTTTAGCTTCTGCAGGCAAACTAGAATGATAACTCCACAAAAACTCTTTTCCACCACTATATTTCCATCCTAGAAAAAAAATAGGCATTGGCCTGTAAACATTGCCCACTCAACAGCACAAAAAATAATAATAAGGACACTACACATTTAAACTTCTTTTTGCTATTCACAAAAACCTTACTTCCTTCAATAGTATTTTATTCTGACAAGGTTATCAGCTGAATACAAAAAACTTAACATTCAAATTAATATACTTTTAAACTAACTTCAAACCCATTAATTAGTTTAACAAATTTATTGCGCTATCTCATTATGTAGCTTTATAAATTTTTTCTAGAAAAACATTTTCAGAATTAAACTTCATATATCCTTTAGAGGTTATGAAAGCCTATTTTCCCAAAGTTACAACTGTATGAATAATTAGCCATGATATATAATAGTTTAAGCTGTTTTTAAATTTCCTTATTATTACTGCATGCAGTTTTTCTAGTTTTTTATCTACTTCTATCACAAAACTTTTAGTAAAAGATACCCCCTTTCCTCATACGAAAATTAAACCAAGTTTTTCTAAATGAATAGCGACTATAATTACTTCCAGCAACTCGCAATATACTATCAAAAAACTTTTTTTGTAGCAATCGTCCGTTATTTTTTTAAATTTTCTACTTCTTCAATAAAATAGCTTCTGTGAAACTTCAGCATATACTGCAGTTCTATCAATTCATTTATTGATTTGACAATTACAATATTATGCTAAAGTTTTTCATTCACAGTACTTACCTCCAAATAAAGTTAGCACAATAATTAATTTTAATATATCCATATAGTTACATAATAATATATTATCCTAACTTATTGTAACAACACTTCAAAAATCAATTAATTATAATAAATGCTAATAATACAATACATATATACTATATTTGTCAAGTTAATTTTTCTTTACATGGAAAACTTACCCAGTTTTTTTCAATTAAAATGTGCCAATAAACTTTCGCACCCACCCGGGTAGCTAATAGTCACTTTTTTAAATCTGGACAGCAGGGGACCTAAAAAAATAATAGAAGATCTCATTTCCGTTGCGAGATCTTCAGGAATTTCGGTGCTGTTAATGGTTGAAGAATCAACTGTTACAACATCTTCTTCAAACTTAACCTTGCAACCTAACTTCCTCAAAATCTCAAGCATTATCTCCACATCCCGAAGCCTCGGGCAATTCTTTATGACACTTATACCATCATTAAGAACTGTGGCGGCAAGTATGGGTAAAACGGCATTTTTTGAACCCTCAACAACTATTTCACCCTTTAGCTTCTGTCCACCTGTCACAATCAACTTACTCATAATACACCTCCGTAACATTCGGTGGTTAAACCCAAAATATCTTTTTCTATTCGTATAAATATAGATATAACTATATGTATATAATTATTTTATGCTGGGTTTACAAAAATGTTACTTTGGTGATTATATAAGAAAAAGGACTCTTCGCGAGTCCTTATGTCAAGTTTTCTGTTTTGTTTTCATTATGTCTTTTATTATTGCATATATTTTTTCCGTTGCATTTGTTATACCCATGCTCTTTGCACTTTTGGCCATATTGGAGAGCATGTCATTATCGTCAAGAAGTCTTGTAATCTGATCATACAATATATCCGGCCTTAAGTTCTTTTCCAGAATCACCACCGAAGCTCCATTATGCTCTAAGGCTCTCGCATTGTGCTCCTGATGATTGGCCGTAACATAGGGTGAAGGAATCAATATTGAAGGAACTCCCAATGCGGTAAGCTCGCTTATTGTTATTGCCCCTGCCCTGCATACCACAAGGTCTGCCGCCGCCATGGTATTTGCCATGTCAAATATATATGGCAGAACATTAATATTTGGAGACTTAACATCCCCGATTTTCTTCATTATATCCTCATATTGAGCCTCACCGGTTGCGTAAATCAAATGAAATCTCAAATCGTTTTTATGTCTTTTAATAAGCTCAGCCACAGTGCTGTTTATATTTTCAGCACCCCTGCTTCCTCCAAATATTACGACAAGGGGCTTATCTTTCGGTATCCCAAGTTTCTTTCGGGCAGTCTCCCTGCTAACTTCCAACATCTCACTTCTTATGGGATTTCCGGTAAATACCACTTTTGATTTGTCTTTAAAGTACTTTTCCGCTTCCTTAAAGCTTATTGCCACCTTGTCAACAAACTTTGACAGTATCTTGTTCGTCACTCCCGGAAAAGCATTCTGTTCATGAACAAGGGTTGGTATTTTCATTCTTGAAGCATTAAACAATACCGGTCCGCAAACATATCCTCCGGTTCCTATCACCAAATCCGGTTTAAATTCTTTTATAATCTTTCTTGCCTCCGAAAGCCCCTGAAACAACTCCTTCACAGCAACAAAAGTATCTACGGAAAGCTTTCTTTTAAATCCCCTCACCTTTATCATCTTTATCTCAAAGTTCTCTCTCGGTACAAGCTTGGTCTCAAGTCCTCTCTCGGTCCCAATAAAAAGAATCTCAGCTTTAGGGTTCTTCTTTTTAATATACTTGGCAATCGCAAGTCCCGGATTAATATGCCCCGCTGTACCTCCCCCGCTGATAATCACCTTCAAAATCAACTCACCTCAGATTCTTTCATAGTTTGAATATCTAGAAATATTAAGAAGTATGCCTACCCCCGCCATAAGGAAAATAAGAGAAGTTCCTCCGTAGCTAAAAAACGGAAGAGGCATTCCCGTTACCGGCATGGAAGATGTAACAACAGCAACATTTATAACTGCCTGAAATGCAATCAGCGAAGTTATACCTATAGCCACCAGACTTCCGAAGACATCGGGAGCATTCATGGAGACCTTGACTCCACGCCATATAAAAATGAGGAACAAAAGAAGCACCAAGGCAACTCCTATAAATCCCAATTCTTCAGCCAATACCGCCAAAATAAAGTCATTATACGGCTCCGGGATATAAAGGAATTTTTGAAGACTGTTTCCCAATCCCCTTCCAAACAATCCACCGGAACCAATGGCATAAAGGGATTGTATAACCTGCCAGCCCGCTCCCGTCGGGTCATTCCAAGGATTTAAAAAGGACAAAACTCTGTTCATTCTATATTCGGAGGTAAAAATCAAATAGCTTACCGCCGCTACAGCTGGCACTCCCATTAATACAAAGTGTTTTATCTTCGCCCCTGCGCAAAAGAGAATTACGCACGATACCAAACCTATAATAATTGTCGCACTCATGTGAGGCTGCAAAAGCAGCAACAATGCATGAACGCCTATCAGTATCAGGTACGGAACAAGACCCTTGAAAAAGTACTTAAGGGTATCCTGCCTTTTGGAAAGACTGTAAGACAGGAAAAGTATCATGGCAAGCTTTGCAAATTCTGACGGCTGAAAGTCAACAAACCCTAAATCAAACCACCGGGTTGCATTGTTACGGGTGGCACCGATTCCGTCAATCCAAACAACAGAAAGCATCCCAAGACTTACAAGCATGATAATCGGCGATAATTTACCAAGCTTTCTGTAATCGATATTCATTGTGACAAACATCACACAAAGCCCCGCAGGAACATATAACAACTGCTTCTTTAAAAAATGATATGAATCACCCTTCAAATAGTTATATGCATGGGGAGCACTAGAACTAAATACCATTATAGAACCGATGGTAAGCATTATCAATACAGTAAGAAATATCAAAAAATCGAATGGCTTTTTAGTTGTAGTTATAGATTTCATTGTTTTCCCCCTCTAAAGCTTTCAGCCTTAAAAGCAGCTAATACTTTTTAGGATTTTACCTTGCAAAACGGGTTAAATCAATAGAATTTAAGTCTTAGTGCAAAGAATCCAAGGATGCAAAGGAGCACCGTTATTCCCCAAAATACCCAAACCACCTTTACTTCTTTCCAACCTGAAAGTTCGAAATGGTGATGAATAGGCGCCATCTTGAAAACTCTTTTTCCCGTCAATTTAAACGAAAGCACCTGTATCATTACCGACAATGCCTCAATTACATAAATACCGCCAACTATTATTAAAATAAGAGGCATTTTCATCAAAATTGCAATTGCACCGACTGCGCCGCCCAATGCCAGCGAGCCCGTGTCTCCCATAAAAACTTTGGCAGGGTGCGCGTTAAATGCCAAAAATCCCAAACACCCTCCCGAAACTATGGCTGAAAATATTTTTATGTATTCCCACTCGCCTCTTGTCATTGCCACTATGGTGAAAAAGACAGTCACTATTAAAGTCACTCCCGCTGCAAGTCCGTCCAGCCCGTCGGTAATGTTCACCGCATTCGTTGACGCAATTAATACAAGAACAACAAAGGGAACAAACAGCCATCCCAACGACACCGTTCTATCCATTCCCATAAAAGGAATTATGATATCCGAAGTCTGGGTACGAGACACATAAACGGCAAAAACAACAGCAACCAAAAGAAGTCCAAACATTTTCTGATTCCAGTAAAGACCGTCTTTTCTTTTTTTCACTACTTTTATAAAGTCATCAATAAAACCTATAATCCCAAATCCCAAAGTCACAAAAATAAGAGGAAGAATTCTCTTGTCATGCCCTGCATAAAAAGCCGCAAGAACAACAACAGGTATTAGAAAAATCATTCCCCCCATGGTCGGCGTACCTGTCTTTTTATAGTGGGATTTCGGTCCGTCATCCCTTACCGTCTGGCCGAATTTCAACCGCGTCAGCATTGGAATAAGTACAGGACCTAATATCAGAGAAAAAATGAAACATAGTATAAATTCAAAAACATGTGTTGAAATATTAAACGGCAAATTCAATTCCACACTCCCCCAATAATAGCAATAATCTACTCATTGCAGATTATCCGTGCAATTTTATATCAATCCAACTTTACACCTTTATGCCTGACTAGTCAATATATTAACTATTTCCTCCATTTTCATACCCCTTGAACCCTTTACAAGCAGTACATCACCGCACTTTAAAAATTCTTTTAAAAACCTGGCGGCATCCGTATTGTCCTTAAATTCAAAAACCCTTTCCTCTTTTGCCCCTGCCTCAATGGCACCATAGGCAATATTTTTTCCAAGTTCTCCCACAGCCATTATATAATCTATTCCCTTTGCGACAGCATATCTACCCAATTCCATATGAGCACTTTTGGAGATTTCCCCAAGCTCAAGCATGTCGCCCAACACGGCAAAGGTCCTGCCTTGACCGGATATATCCTTTAAAACATCAATCGCAGCCTCCATTGACTGGGGACTTGCGTTATAGGCATCGTTTATAATCTTCAAACCATTGTAGTTTAAAATATTGAGCCTCATCTTTCCCGGCGAAAATTCCTCAATACCTTCAACTATTTTCTCCGGCGGTATGCCAAGCTCAATTCCTGCTGCAATGCCTGCAAGGGCATTATAAACATTATGTATTCCCGGCACAGGAATTCTCACCCTGTACTCTTTTCCTTTAATCTCAATATCAAAGGTGGAGCCTTTCTCCCCCAAAGATTCTACATTGTATGCCCGGTAATCGAGCCCTTCTTCCGTTCCGTAAAATACGGTCCTAAACTTTAAAAGGTTGTTTAATCCATACAATAATTTGTCATCACCATTTAGTATTGCCAAACCTTTCTCATTTAAGCCCTCAAAAATCTCCATTTTTGCTTTTAATATATTATTTTTTGAACCCAGCTTTTCTATATGGGAAACTCCTATATTTGTTATTATTGCTATATCGGGCTTTACTATTGATGCAAGACGGCTTATTTCGCCAAAACCGCTCATGCCCATTTCCACAACGGCAGCTTCGTGAGATTTGTCAAGGTTGAAAATTGTGAGGGGTACTCCAATCTCATTATTAAAGTTGCCCTGAGTCTTTAGCACATTAAAGCCTTTTGACAATACTGCAGCAGCCATTTCCTTGGTGCTCGTTTTTCCCACACTTCCGGTAATTCCTACAAAAGGGATCTTGTATTTCTGTCTGTAATACGCCGCAAGATCCCTTAATGCCTTAAGTGTATCCGAAACCTTTATCAAAACTTTGCCTGAAAATGGCTCCGTTTCCTTTTGGGTAAAACTTCCGAAAGCACCTTTTTCCAAGGACGACTGAATGTAATCATGCCCGTCAAATCTTTCTCCGATAAGAGGAACAAATAAGTCTCCTTCCTTAATATTTCTCGAATCGGTGGAAATATTATAAAAAACTGTATCTATTTCTCCGGATATTAAGGTACCGCCAACTGCTTTTAGTACTTCCTCGCATTTCAAGTTTTCCATCTGATGTTCCCTCCAAGGCCGGTTAATTATTGTTACTGCCTAGTTCCTTAAGTATATCCCTTACTACTTCCCTCTCGTCAAAATGGATGGTTTTATCCTTTAAGATTATATATGTTTCATGCCCCTTACCTGCAAGGAGAATTATGTCCTTTGGTTTTGCATTCGCCAAAGCATATTTTATAGCTTCTCGCCTGTCGGTAATTGTGGTATACAAGCCCTCTGTCTTTTTTATTCCCTCTTCAATGTCCCTTATTATTGCCTCCGGGTCTTCCGTTCGCGGATTATCCGAGGTTATGACGGTAAAATCCGCTATTTCTCCCGATATTCTTCCCATAATCGGTCTCTTGGTCTTGTCACGGTCGCCACCGCATCCGAACACACACACCACCCTTCCGGGAGCATACGCCTTTACTGTGGTCAGAATATTTTCAAGGCTGTCGGGAGAATGGGCATAGTCAATCATTACAGTATAGTCTTTTTTGACATCAAGAACCTCCGCCCTTCCCGGAACGGTCACATTCTCCAATCCTTTTTTGATATACTCAAAGGGAACTCCCATAAGAGCACAGCTTCCTATGGCAGCTAAAGCATTATATACACTGAATTTTCCGGGAATATTCACCTTTATGTCCCCGGCAAACCAGGGTGAAACAACCGTAAAATTCACACTGTCCGAATGGTGTACAATATCCACCGCCCGCAAATCCGCTTTATTGTCTATTCCCATCGTATAGACTTCACACTTGGCGCTGTCCACCACTTTTGGTCCGAATTCATTGTCTATATTTATCAGGCCTTTTTTACACATGCCAAAAAGCTTGGTTTTTGCATTAAGATAATTATCAAAAGTCTTGTGAAAGTCGAGATGGTCTCTTGAAAGGTTTGTAAAAACTCCTATGTCATATTCACAGCAACTTACCCTGTGGAGTTCAAGGGCATGGGAAGATACTTCCATTACAACACTGTTCACATTCTTTTGAACCATCTCCGAAAAAAGTTCCTGAAGGTCATAGCTTTCCGGTGTTGTTCTGTCAGTTGGAAGAACCTCGTGCCCTATCATATTTGATATTGTACCTATAAGCCCAACCTTCTGTCCGAAAGCTTCGAGAATCGACTTAATCATGTATGTAGTGGTGGTCTTCCCTTTTGTTCCGGTAATGCCCACCAAATTAAACCGGCTTGACGGATGCCCGAAAAAAGCATCGGCCACGCTGGCAAGAGCATATCTTGTATCCTCAACCTTGACAACCGTCGCATCGTCAGGAACATCCACATCTTTTTGAACCAGAAAAGCTCTGGTTCCATTCTCTATTGCCTGGGGAATGAACTTGTGTCCGTCCGCCTTAAAGCCTTCTATGCAGACAAAGAGAGAACCTGCTTTTGCTTTTCTGGAATCATAAGCAATATCATTGATTTCGACATCCATATCGCCTTCTAATTCAACCACATTCAGCCCTTTTACCAGATCTTTAAGTTTCATAAAAATCCTCCCGTCAAATTCATCCTGTGTTCTTATAATAGTTTTAGGTTAATGTGTATCAAGGAATACAAACTCAACCTCAACCACTTCGCCCTGAGCTATTTTGGTCCCCGGCTCAATGCTCTGCCTCACCGCATTTCCGCTGCCTACAACTTTTATATTAAGTCCTGCAGTATTTAATGTTCTCGTTGCTTCATCAATTGTCTTGCCAATTACCTCCGGTACTTCAACCATTATTTCCTCTTCCGGCTCATAGGTATACACAATAACAACGGATTTTTTTGCAAGAAGCGCACCGGGCTTTGGAATTTGCTCTTTGACAACCGTGTTCCCGTCAGTATTGTCCCCTTCTATTCTATATTCAAGTCCATACTCTTTTAGAATCTTTTTTGCTTCATCTATAGTTTTATCTCTTATATCGGGAACATATACCTCTTCTGCTATCATTTCCATGTCTTTTTCACTGTATATTCTTTCGACACCGAGATAACTTAATGTTTGCTCCACTATTTTGCCCGCCACCGGCGCTGCAATAGTTCCTCCATAGTACGCTTCACCTCTCGGATTATCCAAAGCCACCAGAACGCATATGCGCGGATTGTCTGCCGGCGCAATGGCTGCAAAGGAAGCAATGTATACCCCTTCATCATCAGTTTCGGAAGTACCTGTCTTTCCGGCAACTCTGTATCCTTTAACATACGCATTCCTTCCCGTACCTTCAGATACAACTCCTTCCAGCACATTCAGAAGGGTTTGGGAAGTCTGCTTTGAAATAACATTTCTAACAACCTGAGGCTCAAACTTCTCTACCACATTTCCTTCCGAGTCAACGACCTCTTTTACAAGATGAGGCTTTATAAGCTTTCCTCCGTTGGCAATTGCCCCATAGGCAGCAATCATTTCAAGGGGAGTAACTTTAAATCTCTGTCCGAAGGAAGCAACAGCCAAGTCAATATCCTTCGGCTTTTCATGGAAATTTCCCTGAGCTTCTCCAGGAAGCTCTATACCCGTCTTGTCATAAAATCCAAAGGCCCGAAGGTAATTGTAGAACTTTTCAACACCTACATCCAATGCCACTTTGACAAAAGCGGGGTTACAGGAATTGTACACGGCTTCCCTGAAAGATTCCTCGCCATGGAAATTCGGCTTCCAGCAATTTATATTATGTCCCTGAACATTAATGGTTCTGTCGCTGGTTCTTGTCTCAGGAGTTACAACGCCTTCTTCAAATCCTATGGCAGTTGTTATTGCTTTAAAAGTGGAACCCGGTTCATAGGTATCCGAAACCGCCTTGTTTCTCCATACAGTCCTGTACAGGGTTTCTACATCCTTCTGAGAGGTTCCGGTCCATGTGGTAGGATCTTCTGACGGGGGACAGGCCCTCGGGTCGTTGAGATTAAAGTCTGGCTTTGATACCAACGCCAGGATTTCTCCGTTTCTAGGATCCATTACAACGGCAAAAGCACCGTTTGCCACCTTGTTGTCTTCTACGGCTTTCTGCAAAGCCTCCTCGGCAAAATACTGAATGTTTTCATCTATTGTGAGCACCACATTCAATCCATCCTGAGGGTCAATACGTTTGTTTTCATAGTTGGGCATTTGACGCCCTTTGGCATCGACCTCGCTCAAAATTTTCCCCGGCACTCCCTTAAGATATTTTTCCATGGTCTTCTCAATACCGTCAAGACCCTGGTTGTCTTCTCCGACAAATCCTACTATATGGGCCGCAAGATTTCCCTTGGGATAATAACGTTTAGTGTCTTCGTCAATATACAGTCCCTTGATTTTCTCTTCACTTTTCCACTGTCTTATCTGATCGCCGACACTCTTTTCAACTCTTTTCTTTATTATCTCATATCTGCTGTTGGTCTTGTTTATCTTTTTTAATACCGATTCCTCGTCCAAGTCCAAAAACTCCGAAAGCTTTTTAGCAATTTTTTGTCTTACTTCCGGTGATTTATCTATCTCTGTGGGGTTTACTACTATCCTGTCAACAGTGGCACTTATAGCAAGTTGCTTGCCGTTTCTGTCAAGTATTGAACCTCTTCTGGGAGGTATTTCCCTGTCGCTGTTTTGCTGTTCATAAGCCTTTCTTTGCAGTTCTTCACCCCTAGCAATTTGAAGCCATCCGACTCTTCCCAACAAAGCTATTATTAAAAAAGTAAATATCAATAATACAGCCAAAAGCCTCTTTTTCATCACCAAAGTTGTGCCTGCCAACCAAATCCCCCCAATACTGTTTTTAAACCAATACTGCTTTTAATACTATAAAAACTGCCCACTAAATTTAAGCCAAAAAACTCTTTCCCCTCAAACAAAAAGACTTGTATTCGGGGTTTACTTAAAAATTTAACGTGCAGTTTTCCAAAAATACAAACATATTCTTTTATACCGGCTGTACTATCAATTTACCTCTCTTTAAGCAGCAAGCTTAATACAAGAGATTGGCAAGCAAATCAATCTTGTTAATAATGGCAGAGAATATGCCGGCATTTTTCATTTCCTCCTGCTTTGCCGCTTCAGATACTATGGTAAGGTCACTTTGGGGAACCTTCACATATGTAATCTGGTGTTTGTCGGGTTTATGCATACCAAGTTCTTTTTCAGCATATTCCTTTATCTTCTGTATGTCAATGCTGTTTTCTATTTCAACTTGTATTCTGATATTTTCATTTTTTATTTCATTATAAGCTTTAAGTTGTCTGTCAATTTCATAATTCATCTCAGTTATATGGGAATATCTGTACATTGCCAAGACTCCCATGGCAAATACGGCTATAAGGCAAAATACAATCTTCCTTTTTATTTTGTTGTTGTTCCTTTGTTTCTTCTTTGCATTTAGTACTTTGTTTTCTTCATATACGTCGTATTCAATTTTTCTTGCCGCTGTTCCGTTTATATAGTTCTTATCCTCTAACATATGTATTCACCTCACACCAATTATATTCCCATTAAACAGACAACAAATCCGGGGGCTAGCATAAAAGCATCCCCACCCGGAATAATCAATCAAAAAACATCTGCCGTAAAGCTTTATCTTTTGTAACGCTACTTAACTTTCTCTTTTTCCAAATTAGGTTTTTTCTTTTGTTTTCTTCTACTTTGTCTTTTGTTTGTTTTTTAGTCCAATTTTTCTTTTGTTTTTTAGTTTTTGTTTTAATTTTTCGTTTTTTCTTTTGTATAAAGTTCTGGTATCAATTTTTTCTTTTTTCTTTTGTTTTTTAATTCTTTTAGTTTTATCTTTTGTTTTTGCTTTTAAATTTTGTTTTATTTTATTAAAATTTTGTCTTTTGTATATTTTTTGCTTTATCCTTTGTTATCGTATCTGTTTCTTTATTATTTAAATCTAAATTTTTTCCAATACTCTAAGTTTTGCACTTCTTGCCCTTGGATTAACCTGAAGCTCTTTTTCATCCGCAACTATCGGCTTTCTGTTTACAAGCAATGCCACAGGTTTTCTTCCGCATGTACAAACCGGAAACTGTTTCGGGCAAGTACAAGGATTTACTTTCTTGCCAAACTCATCCTTGACAATCCTGTCCTCTAGCGAATGGAATGTTATTATGCAAAACCTTCCGCCAGACTTTAAAAGCTCTGTCCCGTCTTCAATGGTCTTGGCAAGTATCCCCAACTCATTGTTTACAGCTATTCTTAATGCTTGAAAAGTCCTTTTTGCAGGATGGGGACCTTCACGTCTTGCAGAGCTGGGTATCGCGGCCTTGATAATGTCAACCAACTCTCCGGTTGTCTCAATTTCTTTGGTCTTTCTTGCCTCCACAATAAACTCTGCAATTCTTGACGCCCATTTTTCCTCGCCATAGTCTCGAATTATTCTCTTTATTTCCTCCCCATCGTATTCATTGACTATTTTCTTTGCTGTAAGCTCCCCTCTTCTGTCCATTCTCATATCCAATGGGGCGTCTTTGTTGTAGCTAAAGCCCCTGGAAGCCTCATCAAGCTGATGGGAGGAAACCCCCAAATCCAAAAGTATCCCGTCTACAGACTTAATATTGTGCTTTTCACAAACATCCTTGATGTTTACAAAATTTGTGTTTTCGAGAATAATTCTTGCTTTTAAGTTTAATTGGGCCAATTTCACTTGTGATGTTTTAATCGCAAACTCGTCCTGATCCAGGCCTATTAATGTACCGTTTTTATCAAGCCTTTTTAAAATCTCACCGGAATGACCTGCGCCTCCCAAAGTACCGTCTATGTATACTCCATCAGGCTTGATATCAAGGTTTTTAATGGTTTCTTCGAGCAAAACAGGCTTGTGATGAAATTCCATTTAAGTTAACCAACTCCCACTTTAAAATTCAGCATCTATTTTATACAGCTTCATATTCCCAGCATCGCCATCTTTTCAGCAATACTTTCGGCACTCATATTTTCATCTCCAGAATAGCTTTCCCATTTGCTCTTATCCCATACTTCAACCCTTGTGGATACACCAATTATATATACGTCCTTCTCCAGGCCTGCATACTCCCTTAGATTTTGCGGTATGAGTATTCTTCCCTGCTTGTCCACTTCAACCTCAGCAGCACCCGCAAAGAAAAACCTCACAAACGCTCTTACATCTTTATCTGTGAATGGAAGTGATTTTAGCTTGGCTTCCAAGTTGCCCCATTCTTCCAAGGAATACGCAAACAAACAGTTATCCAAGCCCTTGGTCAATATAAATCTCTCACCAAGGCCTTCTCTGAATTTGGAAGGTATTATCGCCCTTCCTTTTGCATCAACTGAATGTTGGTATTCACCATAGAACAACAATTTCACCTCACATTTTGGAACAACTCACCACTTCACACCACTTTCCACCACTTATACTTCAATTTTAGTTCAAAATCGTCCAATAATCAAGCCTATTTTAAAAATTTCCTAATAAAAAAGCAAAAGATAGGAAACAAGTCCTATCTTTTGCAATAAACATTAGCTTTTCTCTTCTACAATTTTTTGATTAATTACTCACTTATTTACTCACATAAAAGCTTTTTTGTCTCCTTGCCGATACACTTAAAACCACTCCGATGGCAATATAGTTGGTAAGCATCGCACTCCCGCCCTGACTTACAAACGGCAGGGGAATTCCCGTAACCGGCAAAAGCCCAATGCTCATACCAATATTTTCAATAAAGTGTATTGCCAAAAATGCCGTTATGCCAGTAACCACAAAAGTTCCATATCTATCTCTGGCATTTCTTAAAATATACAAGCATCTCATAAGAATGAAAAACACCAATCCCACAATTACAATTGCTCCAACAAACCCCAATTCCTCGCCTACCACAGAGAATATAAAATCCGACTCCTTTACGGGCACCAAGGAATTTTGCGTCTGAATCCCTTTAAAAAGCCCTTTCCCGAAAATCTTACCCGAACCTATGGCAATTTTCGACCGGATAACGTTCCATCCTGCTCCCAAAGGGTCCAATTCAGGGTTTAGGAAAACTCTTATTCTATTCTTTCTTGTATCATTGAGCACAAAAAACCACATAATCGGTAAAGCTGCAACACCGGCTCCCATTAGCATAAAAATATACTTATAACCAATTCCGAAAACAAACAGCATTACAAAAACCACAAATACAAATACCAAGGTGGTTCCAAAATCCTTTTGTGCCATGACCAGAGCTATCGGTATGGCGGAGTATATGACAAACTTTATGATGTTGGCAACCCTGTTCTTTTGCCCGTCATAAATTCTTTCCAGAAAAACGGACGAAACCAGAACCATGGATATCTTCGCAAGCTCCGACGGCTGAAAGCTGAAACCCATTATTTTAAGCCAGCTTCGGCTTCCCAAGTCCTCTCCCGTACCTACGAAAAGAACCAATACCAATAAAGCTACAGTAAAAATATAAAATGGAATTCCCAGTATCTTAAAATCCTTATAGTCCAGCAAACTAATAATTAGAGCCAAAACAGTTCCCACTACAATGCTTCCCGCCTGTACCAAAAACATTCTCCGTCCGCTGGGCATTGTAGCTACTGCGCTTCTTAAAACAAAAGCTCCTATAACAGATAACAATGTTACAGCAAAAAACAGCAAATAGTCAAATCTTCTCAATATATTGGAGTTTTTCACCTTTTCAATAAAATACATAGAATGTCACCTTCTAAAAGAATAATATGTAATCGGTCAACAGGCATTGAAATCAATAATTAAAAACTACTGCCAAGCCCATCTCGGATTTATTGCCTGACAGTAGTCCAACTGCTAATAATCACAATATAATTATATTTTCATATCAAAGCAATGTCAACCAATTCCAAAATTTAACCGTATAGAGCTTAATAAATAATATCTTCTGCTTGGTTAATTCGCATTCTTCCTCCCTAACAATTCGTTGTAGTACTCGACAATAAGCATGTCAAGCTTGACACTCAGTTCGTATATTTTTGAGTAATCTTTTGAGTAATCGTCGCAGTTGTCAATCATATCATTCAATTGACTCTGTAAATCTTGAATTTTCAATTGCATTTACTACACCACCATTTATCTTTTGTAAATTTTTACGACGTGAAAACTAAATTTGTGACATTCATGTTTATTTTTTGTTCCTCTATTATAAAAAATTACTAATTACGAGTCAATAGCCTTCGAAAAATGTAATAATAATGTAATATTTGATGTATACATGCCAATTATAGCATTTTTTTATTGTCAACCTGACTCTCTTCAACACTTTTTTCCATATTTTCCTGTTTGGTGTCGTATTCTGTACCATTTTCGGAATCCTTTACGTCCAAAGGTTGTCCCAAAGCATTGTAGACCAGTTCGCCTTTTGAAGTCCTGTGCCTTATAACAATTATTACGGCAAATGTTATCGAAAAAACAATAGCAAGAACCTGTGAAATCCTAAAACTGCCAAGGTAGAGGCTGTCGGTCCTAAGTCCTTCAATCCAAGCTCTGCCTATGCCGTATAGGAGCATATAGAAGGAAAATAATTCGCCGCGCACCCTATACCTCTTTCTGTACCAAATCAAGAAAAGGAAAACTCCAAAATTCCACAGGGATTCATATAAAAATGTCGGATGGACCGGCATTGTAGGATCAACACCGATGACTTTCAAATCTCTTAAGTATTTTTCCACCGCTTCACTGTGCATTCCCCATGGAAGATTGGTATTTGTCCCGAAGGCTTCTTGATTCACAAAATTACCCCATCTACCAATTGCCTGGGCCATGACAAAGTAGGGAGCACCAAGGTCTGCCAAACGCAGAAAATCTATCTTTTTTGCTTTTGCAAAAAAATATGCTGTAACAACTGCGCCGATCAATCCCCCATAAATCGCCAACCCACCGGTCCTGATGTTAATTATTTTCTTTATATCGCCATTAAACTCATGCCAATTAAAAATCACATAATAAAGCCTTGCACATACAATTGCTATGGGTGCGCCCCAAAAAACAAGGTCAATTGCGTCATCGGATTTTATGCCGAATTTCTCACTGTTTCTAAGACCTAAAACAACTGCAAGAAAAAAACCTATGGCAATTATTATTCCGTACCAGTAGACAGGCATGCCGAAAATATAGAAGGCAACCCTGTCTATGGTAAACTCCAATCCCAATTTCGGGAATTTCACAACATTTACAGTATCCATATTTTCCCCCTTTTCTCTATACCGGATTTATCACCGACATTGCCAAATTATCCAAATTAAAATGACTATCAAATACGCCTTTTACATAATCAAAAGTCATATTGTCATAGACATCCGGATAATCAAACATACTTACCTCTCTAAAATACACCGATATAAACATATGCGAAATTCTTTCCACCGAATTGAGCTGCCTCATAAATCTTCCCTTCATGGCTCTTTTTATCCGCTCGTAGCTGTCTTTGTCAAGTCCGCTCATTTGGATTTTCTTAATTTCATCCATCACCCTTTTCTTTACCGCCAAAGGGTCTTTGGACTCACCCCCGAAGGCTGAATAGGCATAATTTTCTTCGATGGTATAATCAAAATCAAAGCTGTTGTTTATAAGACCGTCATTGTACAATTCATTGTATAGGCTTGAGCTTCTTCCCATTATCATTTCAAGTATGAGCTTTATTGCAATTTCCCTCTTTAAGCACTCAATTCCCTTTGAATTAAAGTCATTGTCCTTAAATCCCATTTGAAACATGGGCATGGCAACTGCAAGCTTCTGCTCGACATAGTCCCGGTTAATGGTTTTGGGTTCCTCGGGAAAAATCCTCTTTATTTCCGGCTTGCTGCTCTTTGTATCAATGCTGTCCTCAATCTGTTTGAACACTTCTTCCGGTTCCACATCTCCTACTACCAGAATCATCATATTGGAGGGATGGTAGAAGGTATTATAGCACGTATACAAAATATCCCTGTTGATTTTGCTTATACTTTCAACCGTTCCTGCTATGTCAATCTTTACAGGATTGTTTACGTAAAATGCATCCAGCAAATTGAAGAAGACTCTCCAGTTGGGATCATCTTCATACATCCTTATTTCCTGAGCTATGATGTCCTTCTCCTTCTCAACGCTTTCCTCCGTAATAAAGGGGTTTTGGACAAAATCCAAAAGGAGCTGGAAATTGTCTTTGAACCTGTCGGTACAGGAGAAAAGATAAACCGTCTGAGCAAAGCTGGTATACGCATTGGGATTTGAACCAAGCTTCGAAAACTTATCCATGACACTTCCGTCTTTTTGCTCAAAGAGCTTGTGCTCCAAAAAGTGCGCAATTCCGTCGGGAACTCTGATAGCATCTTTTTCCCCTGGCACAATAAACTCATTATTTATAGAACCGTAATGAGTTGCAAAGGTTGCATACTTCTTGGAATATCCTTTTTTAGGTACCACAAAGGATTTAAGACCGCTTGAATGCTCATAAATATATACAGTTTCATCGATGTTTTTATACTCAATAGTCCTGATATTCATATGATTTTGGATTCTCCCTTCTATTTTTTCTGCCATTTATTCCTTCGATGTTAAAAAATAAACTGTATCCAGCTTTATTCTTTCGGAAATATCCACTACATCCTGCTTAGTTACTTTCTTTACATTTTCAATAACATCATCGGGAGTGTCATTGGTCTGTGCTATATACTGGCTAAGATAAAAATCTACAATCTGAAGCTGGCTGTCCTTTAGAGATTTAATCCCCGTTTCTATGCTTTTGATGGATGCTTCATATTCGTAGTCGGAAATATTGCCTTTTTTTATCTCTTCCAGCTGCTCATATATTATCTCCAAGGCCTTGTCTTTGTTTTTTATCTCTATCCCGCTGCTTAGCACCATAAGGCCCTTGAATTTTTCAAGTCTTGAAAACGCATAGTATGCAAGCCCCGCTTTTTCTCTTACATTCTGGAAGAGCTTCGAGTGAAGACCGCCGCCTAAAATGCTGTTGTAGACCAGCAATTTATAATAGTCCTTGCTGCCGGGCGGTGTATTGGTTCGAAAACCCAGGCACAGTTTTCCCTGGTTTACACTCACTCTTTCAGTTATGTTTTTGACTTCTCCCACTTCAACTTCCACTTTGGTCTTGGCAATAGGCTTGATATTTCCCCTCTTTATTTTCGCAAGACCGTCCGCTATGTATTTCACTCCTTCATCATCAATGTCGCCGGAAATGAAAACATATACAGGCAAAGTCTCAAGGAAGTATTTATAGTGTTCGTATAGGTTTTTCTCATCAATCTCTTTCAAATCCTCCACATTTCCGTAGTCATATATCCCAAAGGGCTCATCCTTGCACATTTCTTCAAGGCATTTTTCAATGACATATTGCATTTTATCATTTACCCTGCTTTCGATAAGCTCTTTCAAATTCTGGGCTTCCTGCTCCACATACTCTTTTTTAAAAGCATTGTTTTCAAGTACAGGCTTCGTTATTATGTCTAAAAGCAGGTCAAAGGTTTTCTTTGTCAGGTCAATATCGGATCTTGCATATTTATTGGAAATATATTCAATATAAAACTGAATAATCTGATGCTCTCCCTTTTTCGTCACGCCGCAGTCAAACACAGAGCCATAAAGCTCTTCAAGATAAAGAGAGATGTCTCTTATTGTGGGATAACCCTCGCAACCTCTTCTCAAGACAGCAGGAAGCATTGCATTTTTGGCTGCATTTTCCCTGGTCAAATCGTCATAGAAGAAGATATTAATTGAATTGGTCTTGAATTTCCGGCTTTGAATCCTGTAAATCTTTATTCCGTTAAAAGATGCAATTTCAGATACTTTATTTTCTGAAATCAAAGTATTCATCAGATCAATCCTCTCTTTAAAAATGATAACTCTCATGAAAATTCCAGCTTTAACAAAATCAACTTCAAAAACTTTCGGTAAAACAATGTATGTTAATAGTATAATAAAAAAATACACCTTTATTCAATATTTGTCAGTTAAGTTTTATTAGTTGTTTATTATTAGTAAAATAAAAATCTTGAGCATTGAAAATAATAATATTGGAGGGATTTCAATGAATCAGGTTAGATATTACAGAAAATATCCTAGAACGCATTCAAAACAAAGTGAACAAAATGAACATAATGACGCTCCGACCATTGATTTAAGTATTGCCCAAGCTGCAGGAATACTTGTATTGACCTTTGCAACAGGGATGCTATCGGGATGTTTGCTAAAAAGATTTAGATAAAGAGGGAGGCATATCTGCCTCCCATTCATTCTATCTACAACTTCAATTAAGCAAAATCAAATATCAAAATATTTTCTGGTAATCTCTACATCATTTTCTATTTGATTTATAAGTTCTTCTGCGCTGCCAAACTTAATTTCATCTCTTAGTTTTGAAATGAAAAAGACTTCTATTTCTTTTCCGTAAATATTCCTTTCAAAATCCAGTATATATGTTTCGACAGAAATATTGTCCAAACCTCCAAATGTGGGGTTATAGCCAACACTTGTAACGCTGGGATACATTTTGCTGTCCACAAGGGTCTTTGTTATGTACACACCGTTGCAAGGAAGAACAAGATAATCCTCCGGATAAATATTAGCAGTGGGAAACCCAATAGTGTTTCCAATCCTTTTGCCTTTTTCAACCCTTCCGGCAACGGAATAGTGCCTACCTAAAAATGCAGACACCTTCTCCATATCCCCATCTAAAATGTAGCTTCTTATCTTGGTGCTGCTTACCACTTCATCTCCAAACATAACCGGCTCAATAACAATGACCGTAAAGCCCAGCTCTTTTCCCAGCTTGTATAAAAGCTCGGTATCTCCCTGTCCCTGGTAGCCGAATCTATAATTAAAGCCTGCCACTGCAAGCTTCATATTCAATCTTCCCACCAGGATATCTTTTACAAACTCTTTAGGCTCCATTCTGGAAAAGGTTTCATCAAATTTCTCAAAATATAAATAGTTGAGCCTGGTCCTCTCAAGCAGCTCCACTTTCTTACGTGTTGAAGTAATCAAAGGAGTAAACAGCTCTTTTCTGATTATGTTTTCCGGGTGCTTGCTAAAGGTGTAGACAACCGAATCCAATGAACTTTGCTCCGATTCCTTTATTAATTTGTCTATCAAAGCCATGTGACCTACATGCAAGCCATCAAAATTTCCAAGTCCCACACCCGTCGGCTTTATAAAATTGTGTTTGTTTTCTGCTCCATATATGACTTTCATATGCTTTCCTTCTACAACTCCGCCTACAATAATAAAAGTTTGGGGTATCAGTCCCTTTGCTTTTACCCCTTTCATTCGCTTCAAGGGGCTGGATAACTGTTTTTTTGCTAATATATAATACTATGTAAAAAGCTTGTCAATCTTAAGACTTAACTGTCCGTTTCTGTCCAAAACCGTTTCTCCCAAAGCCAGGAAAGTGCCCTCATTACTATATACCCTGATTTTTTGAGCCAAAATATATTCGCCATACCTTCCAAGGCTTACAAATCCACCGTTTAAAAATCTTATTTTATCCTTTTCATTGAGACAAACTTTGTCATAATCCTGAAAAGCTACATCTATGCCCGTGAGCATTTTTTCAAGGGTTCCTTCCCGGGCCATCTCTTTTATCTGTTCCAAGGTCAAAGCATTTTCAATATCAAAGCTTCCTGACCTCATCCTTACCAGAAAAGCCATATGTCCTCCGCAGCCCAGCCTGTCTCCGATATCGGAGCACAAAGTCCTAATATAAGTACCTTTGGAGCATCCCACATCAAAAACAACCCTGCTACCCCTGATACTTAAAATATTAACAAAATATATTTTTACATTCCTAGGACTTCTCTCTACTTCAATACCGCTTCTGGCAAGCTCATACAGCTTCTTTCCGTTCATTTTGATTGCCGAATACATAGGAGGCAGCTGGCTGTAATCCCCTTCGAAGGACTTAATCACCTTTTCAATTTCATCATGGGAAGCCTTTACTTCCTGCTCCCTTATAACTTTTCCGTAAGAATCCTGGGTATCGGTGGATACACCCAGCAAAAGCTCCGCTCTGTAAACCTTATCTTTGTCAGTAAGATATTCAATTGCTTTTGTAGCCTTGCCTATACAAATAGGAAGCACACCTGCCGCACCAGGGTCAAGCGTGCCCGTATGTCCAATTTTTTTTATTTTCAATATTCCCCTAAGGTATGCCACCACATCAAAGGATGTCATGCCAGGAGGTTTTAAAACATTCAATATACCATCCATAACTTACAAGACTTCACTAATCTCCTTTACGAGCATTTCTTTTACATCATTTATATCGCCTTTTACCGTACATCCGGCAGCTCTTTTGTGGCCGCCGCCGGAATGCCTGTTTGCAATAACCGAGACATCAACATAGTCTTTTGACCTGAAGTTCACTTTAAGCTCACCGCTTGCACGCTGACGGATTACCACTGCCACTTCCACACCTTCTATATTTCTTCCTATGTTGACGATGCCTTCGCAGTCCTCTTCCTTTGCTCCGACACTCTTTAGCAAGTCGTCGGTAATCTTTATCACTGCCAACTTTCCGTTTTCAAACAATTCAAGATTCTCAATTGCCTTTCCCATCAGTTTTACTTTTTGCAAGGACAAGGTATCAAATACCGTCTGGGATATATAGGAAACATCCACACCGTTGTTTATCAAATCGGCGGTTATCTTATGGGTATCAGGCGTTGTATTGCTGTACCTAAAGCCCCCGGTATCTGTAGCTATAGCAACATAAAGACATGTGGCCATATCTTTGTCCAAGCCGATTTTCATCATCGTAAGAAGCCGGTATATTATTTCACCAACCGCCGATGCGTTTGTATCCACAAAATTCACGCCGGCAAACTCTGTATTTGTAGGATGATGGTCTATATTAACGGTAATGCCGGCATTATTGAATATTTCCACCCTTTTTCCCAGCCGGTCCAAATCACCGGTATCCAAGGCAATTACAAGCTCGTATTTGTCCGGTTTTCCTTCATATATCCGTGAAAGCTCCTTGCCCGGTAAAAAACCGTATATGGAAGGCATCTCTTCCTCAAAATAAATCACTGGCTTCTTGTTTAAAATATTTAGCGCCAATGCCAGTGCCAGACTCGAGCCTAATGCATCTCCGTCTGCCGAAACATGAGGCAAAATAGCAATTTTATCTGCTTTTTCGATTAAAGAAATAATTTCATTCTCAATCATTATATAACCTCTCAACAATTCATCCTACATTTTTATCAAATTCCATTAATTTGTCAAGCATCTTCAGGGTCTTTTATGCTATTATCCTGAGCTGATGTCTCATTAATAAGCTTGGTAATATACGCTCCCTGCTCAATGGAATTATCCAACTCAAAATGAATTTCGGGAGTATACCTTATTTGTACCCGCCGGCCGATTTCGCGTCTTATAAAACCCGCTGCACTTTTAAGCCCTTCCAATGCATTTGCTTTTTCCTCTTCGCTTCCTAAAACACTGACATAAGCTTTCGCATAACGAAGATCTTTTGTAACGTTTACATGAGTTATGCTTATAAGTTTTGGAAGCCTCGGGTCCTTTAATTCATTTTGAATAATACCGCTCATTTCCCTTTTTATCTCTTCCGAAATACGTTCTATCCTCTCCATGAAAAACACTCCTACAACTTATTGCGTGTTTATATTTTGATGCAAAGTCAAAAGAATTATTTTACCTCTTCCATAACAAAAGCTTCAATTACGTCTCCTTCTTTTATATCATTGAACTTTTCTATGGATAAACCGCATTCATATCCTTGGGCCACTTCTTTTACATCATCTTTAAATCTCTTTAATGAGCCCAGTTTTCCTTCGTGAACTACTATTCCGTTCCTTACCAATCTGATACCGCTATTTCTTGTAATTTTTCCATCAGTTACATAGCAACCGCCAATTGTTCCCACACCGGAAACTTTAAATATTTGCCTTATTTCAACATGCCCAATAATAACTTCCCTGTAAGTCGGGTCAAGCATTCCTTTCATAGCGGCTTCAATGTCCTCAATGGCATTGTATATAATTGTGTAAAGCCTTAGGTCAACTCCGGCTTTCTTTGCGGCGTCAATGACATTGGCTGAAGGTCTTACGTTAAATCCGATTATAATGGCGTTGGATACCTGTGCCAAAGTAACATCGGATTCGTTCACCGAACCGACGGCGCCATGGATAATCTTGATTCTAACCTCATCATTGCTAAGCTTCTCCAATGACTGTTTCAGAGCCTCAACAGAACCTTGGACATCGGCCTTTACAATGATATTAAGATCTTTAACCTTACCCTCTTTTATCTGGTTAAACAGGTCATCGAGAGTTACTCTTGCGGTAGCTTTTAGCTGCTGCTCTCTTAATTTTAGTTTTCTCTTTTCTATCAATTGTTTTGCAGTTTTTTCGTCAGTTATGGCATAGAAAGTTTCTCCAGCTTCCGGAACTTCATGCATACCAAGAATCTCAACCGGTGTTGAAGGTCCTGCCTTTTTGATTCTGTGACCCTTGTCGTCCGTCATTGCCCTTATTCTTCCGGTAGTGGTACCGGCTATAATGGAATCTCCAACATTCAAGGTTCCTCTCTGTACAAGTACTGTAGCAACCGGTCCTTTGTCTTTGTCAAGTCTTGCCTCTATGACAGTACCTTTCGCTTGTTTATTCGGATTTGCTTTAAGCTCCAGCATATCGGCCGCAAGAAGAACCATTTCCAACAGCTGGTCTATATTCATTCTCTTCTTTGCAGACACCTCAACGAAAATTGTATCGCCGCCCCATTCCTCAGGAATGAGTCCGTACTCTGTCAACTCCTGCTTTACTCTCTCGGGATTTGCAGTCGGCTTGTCAATTTTGTTTATTGCAACAATAATTGTCACGTTTGCGGCTTTAGCATGGTTTATAGCTTCAATTGTTTGAGGCATGACACCGTCATCCGCCGCTACAACCAAAATGGCAACGTCAGTAACCTGGGCACCCCTTGCTCTCATGGCAGTAAAAGCCTCATGACCCGGGGTGTCGAGGAATGTAATATTCCTATTATTTATTTTTACCATGTAAGCGCCTATATGCTGCGTAATTCCACCTGCTTCACTTTCCGTAACATTTGATTTCTTTATAGCATCCAAGAGGGATGTCTTTCCGTGGTCAACATGCCCCATAACAACTACTACAGGCGGTCTTGGCACTGCCTCCGGATCGTTCGGGTCATCGGAATCGTCAAAGAGAATATCCTCTTCGTTGATAACAACTTCCTCTTCCGCTTTTACCCCAAACTCATCCGCAACTATAGCCGCCGTGTCAAAGTCCAGTTCCTGATTTAATGTTGCCAAGATTCCCAAGGACATAAGCTTCTTAATTACTTCAGCAGATGTCTTTTTAAGAGCCTCAGCCAATTCTTTTACAGTAATGGGAGCAGAAATTTTTATAGATGTAAGAACGGCCTTCGGCGGAATATACTTCTCTTCTTTTTTCTCTTCCTTCTTCTTTTTCACTTTTCTGACTCTCTTTGTACCATTGAAGTAATATTCCTCCATTTCAAAATCGTCGGACAATACTTCAGCAACTCCTTTTTTAGCACTAAGGACATTCTTAATCACCTTGTGATTTTTATTCCTTCCGCTATTGATTCCGGCACGGGGCTGTTCTTTCTTAAGCTCTCTTTTTGAATCCTTTTCAACATCTTTATTGAAATCTCGTCTCTCAGAGCGTTGTGAATTCAATTCTTCTTTTTGCGAAGCAGTAAGCTCTACCTTTGGTATTTCCAAAGGCTTTTTAGAAACCATACGGCCGCCTTTATCGGTACCGGGCTTGTTATTGTTTTTATTATTGGCATCCTGAGTACGATTAAAATCATTTCTCTTCATATCAGGTCTGTGTTCATTTTTCTTTACATTATTGCCTTTATTGTCATTCTTCCTGACATCATTTTTCTTTTCATTATTCTTTTTTGCATCGTTCTTTTTATTCTCATTTTTCTTGTCTGAATCTTTCTTGTTTGCAGACTGCACAGCATTGCTTTCTACACCACCTGCTACACCGCTTTCCACAGAAGCTTGCTTGCTTTCATCTGCTTTTTTGTCTTTGTCGGTATTAACATCCAAATTTGCATTCACATTATCAACGCTCTGTTCAGAGACAGTTTTTACTTCTTCAATCACTTTACCTTCCATATTCATAGAGCCATCCTTAATTTCAGCAGTTTGTTTGGAAACATCCTCTTTCTTTTTATCATGAGTCGTATCCTTTGGCAAATTATCTTTCATATTGTTTTTATCCGCATCTTTCTTCTCATTGATTTGAGCTTTTGACGTCTCATTCTTTTTCTGTTCTTCAAGAATTCTCAGATATTCCGGCTTTGTTTCCCTCACAAGTCCCGGTCTCAAACCGGAAGTATCTGTTGAGACTTTGACAAAGTCATTTTTCTTTCGCCTGTCTTCAGCTTTTTTTTGGTTTTTGGATTCAGCTTCCCTGTTTTCCTTTGATTCTTCCTCTTTTGAATCAAGATAAATCTCCGTTGTCCTAATAATTCTCGGTGCCTTTTTGGCATCTCTTTTAATTTCCTTCACAGCCTCGCTGCTGTGCTGAACAACTGTATGAGCAGTAGTACTTTTATTGTCATCTGTATCGGATTTGTCATCTTTATGCCTGATAACACCAATATGGTCATATAAAGCTTCCAGTTCATCCTCCTCTAAAAAGCTCATATGGTTCTTGACAACTATGTTTATTTCCTCGAGTTTTTCCATTAATCTCTTACTTGTTGTGTTTAGTTCTTTTGCGAGCTCATAAACTCTCTTTTTTGCCAATAGCTTCACCCCCGCATCCAATTTTTGCTTCATCAATCATTTGTATTGTCCTATTCGCAAATCCCTTATCAAGTATTGCTATCACCGACCTTATATCTTTACCGATAAATTTGCCCAACAACTCTTTCTTTCCGAATATTTTTATATCCACGCTCCTGTAATTGCAGGCATTAATAAACTTTTCCTTTGTGCTTAGCGAAGCATCCTCGGCCACAATTATCAAGCTTACTTTTCCTGCTTTTAATAATCTTTCACAGGATTCATATCCCGATACCAGCTTGTTTGCTTTTCTAGCCAAACCCAGAAAAGAGTATATTCTCTCAGTCATGCCCTTCCTCCAACTCTTTCCGTAATGATTCAAATATTTCTTCATCAATAGAAGTCTCAAAGGCTCTTTCAAACTTTCTACCCTTTCTGGCTTTTTCAAAACAAGAAATACTCTTGCAGATGTACGCTCCTCTGCCCGGTTTTTTTCCGTTAAAATCCAAAGAGATTTCGTTCTCTTTGTTTTTAACCACTCTGATAAGTTCTTTCTTAGGTCTCATCTCCTGACAACCAAGGCACATTCTCATTGGAATCTTTTTCTGTTTCACAACTCACCACTTCCCAAAATCAAGCTTAAAATGTATAAAGTTCCTCCTGCTTCCAGTCGATGAACCGTAAGGAGCAAACTAAAAATATACAGCCATATTCATTATATATTAAATTATATATCATCTGTAGTATCTTCCACTACATCCTCAATTACATCTTCCCCAGTATCGTCGATGGAATTTTCATCGCCGTTTTCTTCAAAATCGGTCTTAAAGAGTTCACCGGATATAATATCCGGGTCGGCACTGTAGCTGCCGTTAAAGTTTAAAAGTTGCTGCTCAATCGTAGCCCTAAGCTGTGATTCACTCTTAATATCGATTTTCCAACCGGTAAGTTTCGCAGCAAGCCTCGCATTCTGTCCCTCTTTACCTATCGCCAGCGAAAGATGAAAGTCGGGGACGGTCACCTTGGCACTCTTTTCTTCTTCATTTATATCAACTCTTATAACCTTTGCAGGGCTAAGGCTACTGGAAATATATTCCTCAGGATTACTGCTCCATTTTATTATATCTATTTTTTCACCGCGAAGTTCATCAACAATTGCTTGAACCCTGGTACCCTTTTGACCGACACATGCTCCTACCGGATCTACATTGTCATCTTTAGAGTAAACGGCAATCTTTGTTCTTGAGCCCGGCTCCCTGGAAATACTCTTTATTTCAACAATTCCTTCATATATTTCAGGAACCTCAAGTTCAAACAGTCTCTTAATAATCCCGGGATGTGTTCTTGACACCATTATTTGAGGACCCTTGGTGGTCTTTTTCACTTCAATTATATAAGTTTTTATCCTGTCGTTAAATTTATATTCCTCGCCCGGTATTTGCTCTGCGGGAGCAAGTATAGCCTCGGCTTTTCCAAGGTCAATTATAACGTTTTTTCTTTCTATTCTTTGAACAACCCCGGTAACTATTTCGCCCTCTTTATTTGAAAACTCGTTAAAAATAATTCCTCTTTCCGCTTCTCTGATACGCTGTACCACCACCTGTTTGGCAGTCTGAGCCGCTATCCTTCCAAACTTTCTCGGTGTTACCTCTATCTCAACGATATCATTTTCTTCAAAACCCGGATTTATTCTCTTTGCATTTTCGATAGATATTTCCAATAACTCATTTTGAGGATTTGCGGTAACCTTTTTCAAGGCAAAAACTTTAAAGTCCCCTGTTTCACGGTCTACCGCCACCCTTACATTCTGAGATGAGCCAAAGCTTCTCTTGTAAGCTGAAATGAGGGCAGCCTCAATAGCTTCAATTATTGTATCCTTATCAATCCCTTTCTCTTTTTCCAATTGTTCCAATGCATGAATTAAATCAGCACTCATTTTAGAGCCTCCTTGTTTACTTTCCATGTTTATAATATCAAAAAACATCACCTAAAGTGATCTTGTTTTAATTTTTGTCAGCTTAAGCTAAAACTTTATGACTCTTCTCACCATGGCAACCTTATCCCGCTCAAATTCCATGTTTTCATTATCATTCTTTTTTATAACAATCTTGTTGTCCTTATATCCCACAAGTTCACCTTCAAATATTTTCTTTCCTTCAATGGGCTTAAAAACTTTAACTTCTACCAGTTCTCCTTTAAACTTTTCAAAATCTGATTCTTTCTTAAGCGGTCTGTCAAGCCCCGGTGAAGATACTTCCAAAAAGTAACTTTGAGGTATAGGATCCTCTTTATCCAGTATATCGCTTATTTCCTCGCTTACAATCTGGCAGTCATCTATAGTTATTCCGCCCGGCTTGTCAATATATATACGCAGGTACCAACTTGAGCCTTCCTTTATAAACTCAACATCTACCAACTCAAAAGAGTGCCTGTTTACTATTGGATTGGCAATTTCAGTTACAAGTTCTTCTATTCCTTTCCTCGACATACAAACCTCCGATAGAATTGGGTTTTGGTAGCTTTTCATGTCCTCTTTTTAAAAAATAATACGAAAGAGTGGGTCCGACCCACTCTTTACCATAAGCTACTATTTGCTTTAGTCCAAATGTATTATAACATTATTATTTGTAATTATCAACATTTTATTATCATTAATTATAATTATTATTGAAATTTCATGGATTCCCAGATTCTTTCCAGAATTTTTTTGTTGTTCTCACTGGCTCTGAAGCTTTCAACGGTAAGAAATACACAGTAAACGTTACCGTTTTTACCGAAAACATATATAGACTGTTCAAATACATATGTACCTTCCTTCAGTGTTACGTTAAACTTCTTTGCATTTGTTCCTTTGGCCGTAACATCCTCAATACTGTTTACAGTGATACCCGACACTTTGGACGACTGGCTTATTTTATCAATAAACTGGTTGATATACTCGTTGAAAGATACCCCTTCCAAAGTACTCAGCGTAACACACATGTATCCGTCATCGTTAATATATTCCACCAAGCTAGTTCCATTATTGTTCTGGCTTGGCTCCCATGTCGAAGGCAGCTCCATTGACCACTTATACCTGGTACTTTCCACAGTTCTATAGCTTTCTTCAATGCCAAGGAATCTGGTATCCAACATATAACCGATTTCGTCAAAGTCAGGCTCTTCAAATCTGAAAGAATACATCATATCCAATATTTTTTCCCTGGATTTGATATCATTATAAGTTTCCTCGGTAAAACTACAGCGAATATTGTATTTATAGTTTTCCCCCAACACAAATATGTCCATCAAGTATTCCGTCATATCACCGTTTGAAAACTTATACAGCAACTCCTTTGCTTTTTTGCCGTCAATTAAGACATCCTTTGTGCTCACAAGGCTATACATCTTCGGATTGTACTCTTTTTTGATATAATCAATCTCCTTCTTTACGACTTCGTCCAATGAAAGGCCTTTATCGTAAGAAAACATATTAATGCAAACGGAGTTTCCTAAATTATCTACAAAATCCACAGTATTTTCCGTACCCTCATATTTTATTTCCGCCCAGTCGGCCAAAACATCTATTGAGTATTTCAAGTTTTTGTTTGTATAAGGCCTTACACCCTTTTCAGTAACATCCGAAAGGTCCTCGATACTTCCGTCATTTACAAACTTTACGCTAAAAGAATCAAGAAGCCTTTGAATGTCCTGATCAGACTTGTAAATGTTATAATCCTCAAAAATCAAGTTAAGATAATATATTTTACCGTCTTTGATATAATACCTGTCCTCATAGGCAAATATTCTGTCTCTGTATACCACTTTAGCATAACCTTCACCCTTTTCCTGCTTCATAAGAGTGTAATCATCTTTTACACTGCTTAAAGCGAAAGAAAGAAGATTGTCTATTGTAATTTTATCGCTTTGCAATATGCTCAACATAATGGAATAATTGCCGTCTTTGTCAGCAAATATGTTTAAATTACCGTTAAAGCTTCTGTATCTAAGATTCAAATTTTTTGGGAAGTTCATGGACCAACCGTAGTAACTGTCTCCTACTTTATCCTTGGTCGTTTTCTTCAAAATAAGGCTAAAATCTTTTATACTGTTCTCATTTGCAGTTTCTTTTACAACCGTAATCTGCTTTGTTTTATCATCATAATCCACGTCCGCTCCAAAGTTTTCCGTTATAAATCTTAATGGAACCATTGTCCTGTCGTTTATTATCCTCGGAGCTTCCAAAAGCTCTATGGCAACGCCATCCACATATGCTTCTTTTTTATCAATGTACAGCTTTATTGTAACTTGGCTGTAGTTTAGAGTAACACATCTTTGCTGTCCGTCCCAATTAACCTCGGCACCGAAAGCTTCCGTAATAACTCTTAAAGGCACAAGTGTCACGCCGTTGATAACAACAGGCTTTTCAACTTTGACATCTTCACCGTTTATTTTCAAGATTTCGTCTCCGACTTTAAAGCTTATCTCTATCCTTTCTCCTTCTTCTGCCGCCCCGGCAACGCAAGTCAGCAAAACAACAAATAAAAGGGCAACAACCAGCACAGAAAACTTTTTCAAAATAATTCCTCCCAACTTTTGTAATCTCAAAATATATCAAACGCTATTCTTAGAAACCTTTAATATCAGTTGCCAAGAACAACATTTACATTCGTTTTTACGCCTTTCCTGCTTATCTTTATGTTTACCTTGTCGTTCGGAAGATACTTTTTCATTTCTTCATTAAAGTCCACCAGGGTATTTACATCCGCACCGTTTATTGCAAGTACCACATCTCCTTCCAAAAGCCCGTATTTCTCTGCGGCCGAATTTCTATCAACCCCTACTATCTTAAGGCCGCTGTTGGTAGGAAGCCCTACTTGGGCAGCCCAATCCTCCTCAAAGGCAACCCCAAGCTTCGGTCTTACAACTTTGCCGTACTTTTCAAAGTGTTTAAGCACAAAATCTATGGTACCTACAGGAATTGAAAAACCCAAACCTTCAACGCCAATCCCTGAGAATTTACTGGAATTCATCCCCAAAACCTTTCCGTTTAAATCCACAAGGGGTCCTCCACTGTTTCCGGGATTAATGGCGGCATCGGTCTGAATCAAGCGATATGAACTGTTAATGCTCCTGTTTACTCCGCTTATTATTCCTATAGATGCGGAATTCCTCAGAGAAAAGGATACCGGAGTGCCGATTGCAATAACAGTCCTGCCTATGATTATATCTTCCTCAGTTCCAAATTCCGCAGGTTTAAGGCCTGTCTTGCCTATTTTTATTAATGCCAGGTCGGTTTCTTCGTCGATACATTTAAGCTCGGCTTCATATCCGCTTCCATCCGCAAGAACCACCACTATCTTTTCCATGTCTTTGACAACATGGGCATTGGTAAGTATCTCACCATTTGACTTTATTATAACACCCGTGCCGTGAACAATTTGCTCCTCATACTTTCCGGACGAATACAGGTAATCTTCCTTAAGGTTGCCAATGACACCGACTACCGAAGGACTGACAGATTTAATCACTTCCGGAACCTGGCTGTCTCTTCCGCCCTCAGGTAATGTGATGCTTACGGTTCTTTTCGTACCGTCCCAATCAACATTGGCTCCTAGCGCCTCGGATACAGCCCTTGCAGGAAGATATACCCTGTCATTTATTATTGCGGCATCACTATTTAACTCAACACCATTGACAAGCACCTTGATATTAGCATTTCCAAGAGCCGTAAACATTGTCAGCCCAAAAAGGAAAATAACTATAATTCCAGCCGATATAAAAATCTTTTTCATAGAATTTGACCCCCAAACCATTTTCCTGCCGCCAGCATAAAACTCATTCTACCGATGCATTAAAATCTCTTTGCTGCAAGTATGCAACAAAAAGATATATTGAAAAAAGATATATTGAAAAAAGATATATTGAAAAAAGATATATTAAAAAAAGAAATTGTAAGATAATAGAGATTTTTAGATTACAAAAAATCTCTTTCGATAACCAGAGCAATTATTGAAACTTTTATTAAAAATTAACTGAATAGATGTGCTAAATATGTATAATAACTATTATTTTTTTCCAAATCCGCGATTATAGTTACAATTATACATAATATTTGTATTATATTCAATAAAGCTTTAGAATAAATTTTCAAACAGAATATCAGCCAAACAAGCTTATCTGGTTGCTCTCCGGCAAACCGTCCAGACATCCGCTTTGCTGCAAAATTTCTATAACCGTCTTGCTTACTTTCGCCCTTACACGCAAGTCATCCACAGACAAAAACTCACCTTCGCATCTTGCCTCTACAATACTTTGCGCTGCCGAACTTCCAAGCCCTTGAAGAGCATTGAGGGGCGGTCTGATACCGTCTTTCTCAATCAGAAATTTTACGGCATCCGATTTATAAATGTCGATGGGCAAAAACTTTATGCCCCTTGCATACATTTCATTGGCAACCTCAAGTATGGTAAGAGTATTTTTTTCTTTCTGAGTCATGTTGTTTCCCTTTAGCTCAAACTCTCTTATCTTGTTTTTTACTTTTTCCTTTCCATGGCACATCATAACAGCATCAAATTCATCCGCCCGGACAGTAAAGTATGTTGCATAAAATGCTTCCGGATAATATACCTTAAACCATGCAATTCTGAAAGCCATCATAACATACGCCGCCGCATGGGCTTTCGGGAACATGTACTTTATTTTTTTGCAGGAGCCTATGTACCAGTCGGGTACATTTTTCTCTCTCATTATCTGCTCATACTCTTCCTTAAGTCCCTTACCCTTTCGGACATCTTCCATAATCTTAAATGCTGTTTTGTTCGGTAGACCGTAATGTATAAGGTTTAGCATTATGTCATCCCTGGTACATATAACCTCGGACAATGATGCAATATTATTCCTCACAAGGTCCTGGGCATTGTTAAGCCAGACATCCGTTCCGTGGGAAAGCCCCGAAATCCTTATAAGCTCGGAAAAAGTTTTCGGCTTGGTGTCTACAAGCATCTGCCTTACAAACTTGGTTCCGAATTCGGGAATCGCAAAGGTCCCCACAGGGCTGTTTATGTCTTCGGGGTTTATTCCCAGAGGTTCGGTACTGCTGAATATCCCCATGGTTTTCTTCTCTCCTATGGGAATTGTCCTGGCATTAACCCCGGTCAAATCCTCAAGCATCCTTATAACCGTAGGGTCGTCATGGCCTAATATGTCGAGCTTTAAAAGCCTTCCGCTTATGGAATGGTAATCAAAATGGGTTGTGATGGTGCCAGAGGTTGCATCGTCCGCCGGATACTGTATCGGGCAAAACTCATAAATTTCCCTGTCTTGAGGAACAATCATAACTCCCCCCGGGTGCTGTCCGGTAGTCCTCTTTACACCGGTACAGCCCTTAACCAAACGGTTGATTTCCGCATTGGTTGCCACTATACTTCTTTCATCTAAGTAGTTTTTTACAAAACCGTAGGCCGTCTTCTCGGCAATTGTTCCTATGGTACCCGCTCTGTAAACATGTCCCACACCGAAAAGCTCTTCGGTATATTTATGGGCTACCGGTTGGTATTCTCCAGAAAAGTTTAAGTCAATATCAGGCTCTTTATCCCCTTCAAATCCCAAAAAGGTTTCAAAAGGAATGTCATAACCGTCTTTCTTTAGGTTTTTGCCGCAATTGGGGCATTCCTTCTCCGGCATGTCAAAGCCGCATCCGTAACTTCCGTCCAAAACGAACTCCGAATATTTGCAGCTTTCGCATATGTAGTGGGGCGGAAGGGAATTAACCTCGGTTATTCCTATAAGATAGGCAACAAATGATGAACCGACAGACCCTCTCGACCCTACAAGATAGCCGTCACTCAAGGATTTCCACACAAGCTTTTGAGCAATAATATACATAACCGAAAAGCCGTTGGTTATTATTGAGTTAAGCTCCTTTTCCATGCGCTTTTCCACAATCTCCGGAAGGTTTTCCCCGTAAATCTCTCTGGCCTTGTTTTGGGCAAGCATCTTTATTTCCTCTTCGGCACCCTCTATTTTGGGAGGAAAGGTTCCGTCCGGTATGGGAATTATGTCTTCACACATATCTGCAATCAAATTGGTATTGGTTACAACCACCTCGTAGCATTTTTCCTCGCCCAAGTATTCAAATTCTTCCAGCATTTCATCGGTCGTCCTAAAATACAAGGGTGCCTGATTGTCCGCATCCGCAAAGCCTTGCCCTGCCATAAGTATCCTTCTGAAAACCTCATCCTGCGGATCCATGAAATGCACATCGCAGGTGGCAACCACCGGCTTGTTGTATTTTTCACCGAGAGCTACGATTTTTCTGTTTATTTCTTTTAAGTCTTCCTCACTGTTTACCTTTCCGCTGTCCAAAAGAAAACGGTTGTTGCCCAGAGGCTGTATTTCAAGATAATCGTAGAATCTGGCGATTTTTGCAATTTCGGCATCATCCTTGTTTTCAAGAATTGCACGGTAAAGCTCTCCAGCCTCGCATGCACTTCCCAAAATAAGGCCTTCTCTGTACATCATTAAAAGCTTTCTCGGAAGTCTCGGCCTTTTATGATAATATTCCAAATGAGTCTTAGATACAATCTTGTACAGATTCTTAAGACCCACGTAGTTTTTTACAAGTATAATGGCATGATACGAATTTGCCTTTTGATAGTTCCAACAATCCTCAAAGGCATTCTGAATATCGTCAATAGTTTTAACATTCTTTTGTGACGATAGTATCTCAAGGCATTTTATAAAAATACCCGCACAAGCCATTGCATCATCCGAAGCCCTGTGATGGTTTTCCAGCGATACCCCCAGATGCTTTGCAACAATGTCCAGCTTATGCTTTTTAAGCTCGGGAAACATCTGCCTTGAAAGCTCTAAAGTGTCAATCACAGGGTTGTCCACATTAATATCCATAAGACGGGCATTGTGCTTGATAAACCCCGTATCAAAAACCGCATTATGAGCCACCAGGGGAGAAGTACCCACAAACTCCAAAAACTCGGGCAATACTTTGTCAATGGTTGGAGAGTCGGCTACCATATCGTCCGTTATACCCGTTAACTTGACAACCAACTCCGGTATCGGAATTTCAGGATTTACAAATGTACTGAAAGTATCTATTACTTTACCTTCCTTGATTTTTACCGCGCCGATTTCCGTTATTTTATCTTTATCAGAAGAAAGACCGGTAGTCTCAATATCAAATACCACAAACTCTCCGTCAACAGGATATCCGTTGGGATGATAGACAATGGGAACGGAATCGTCAAGAAGGTATGCTTCTATTCCGTAAATAACCTTTATTTTATTCTTTTTGGCCGCATCAGCTGCATCAGGATAAGCCTGCACCACGCCATGGTCGGTAATGGCAATTGCCTTATGACCCCACTGGGCTGCACGCTTTATTAAATCCTTAACCGATGTAACTCCGTCCATTGCGCTCATCTGTGTGTGAAGATGAAGCTCCACTCTCTTTTCTGCGGCATTGTCGTTTCTTGCCTGCACGCAAATCTCAACGATATCCGAAGCCAGTACCGTAAGTTCCCTTGAGAATTTGTCATACTGGGCTTCACCGCGAATTTTTACATTGGTCTTTTCCTTAAGTCTTTCTATAACATTTTCCGACTTGTCCTTGTCCAAAAAAACTTTAACAGTAAGGGAGCTGGTAAGATCAGTTACATCAAATATATAAAGCAGCTTGCCGCTTTTTAACTCCCTTGTCTCCGTTCTTATTATCTCACCTTTTATGGCAATTCTGCCGGAATCCTGAGTCACTTCGGACATATTCATCACACTGTCATTAAAGCTTTTGCCCAGAATAACCTCCGACTTGTCGCCTGTAGTCGATTTGCTGCCTGAAGAAGAAGGTGCATTGCTCTTTTGAGCACCGTTCGTTTTTTCACTTTTTTCGGCTTTTGCAATATTCTTAACGGTATCGGTTACAACCTTTGCTTCCTCATTCACTTTAAACTCGATATATTCGTTTATCTTATCCTCATTTATTTCAAAATCCTTAAATTCAACCCTTATTTGCAATCCAAAACACTCTTTTATTATATTTTCAATTAAAGTGTCACAGTTCTTGCATTTTAAAATTTCCGTTCCTTTTGTCTTAAGGTAAATACAAAGCTTTTTATCCTCTATTTTCCACTTGCATCCGCTTAATATTCCGCGGCACAATGCAACGTTTTTCTTTGTAATATAAAGTATGCTGTCCCAGTACTTGTCAAGCGCCTCCTCTATTGAAAAATCTACATTAAAGGAAACTTTGAGATGTACCTGTTCAAGCCCAAAAAGCCTTTTAAAGCTTTGCTCAACAGTGTCGAGGGTCTTTGCAGGTATTAGTGTGTCCGAAACAATAAAAATCTCCAGTTTCCTGGATTTTTTATACACATTTATACCTTGTATTTTTGCGGCACTAAAAAGCTCTCTGTCCTTGTCATTATTAATTACCTCCGGAAAAAGTTCACAGAGCTTTTTATCATTAATCAATACATTTTGCACCAATTACTCCCCCCCTTTCCTTACATTCTCAATATTTCCTCCATAAGTTCTTCAACTGCCCTCTCCTGGGGAATCTTACGAACTATAACTCCCTTTTTGAACAGCAATACCTCGCCTTTTCCTCCTGCAATGCCGATATCCGCTTCCTTGGCCTCACCCGGACCGTTTACGGCACAACCCATAATTGCCACTTTGAGATTCTTGTCAAGACCCCCAAGCTCTTTTTCCACTTTTTCAGCTATTCCGATTAGGTCAATTTGGCATCTTCCGCACGTAGGGCAGGAAACAAACTCAATTCCGCCCTTTTCAATGCCCAAAGCTCTTAAAAGCTCATGCCCGACCAAAACCTCTTCTTTAGGGTCCCCGGTCAGCGACACCCTTATTGTGTCCCCTATGCCCTCTGCCAAAAGGCAACCCAAGCCGGCACAGGACTTAATAGTGCCTTTAAAAACGGTTCCCGCCTCGGTAACACCGATATGCAAAGGATAATCGGTTTTCTCGGACATCAGACGGTAAGCTGCTATAGTCATGGGCACACTTGACGCCTTTAAGGAAATCACTATATCGTAAAAATCAAGTTCCTCCAATATTCGAACGTGTCCTAATGCACTTTCCACCATTGCCTCAGGAGTTATTCCACCATATTTCTCAACAATGTTTTTCTCAAGGGACCCGGAATTTACCCCTATGCGAATGGGTATCTGTCTTGACTTTGCAACTTCCACGACCTTTTTTACTCTTTCTTTGTCACCAATATTTCCGGGATTTAATCTTATCTTGTCAGCCCCGTTTTCCATACTGGATATGGCAAGCCGATAATCAAAGTGAATATCGGCCACCAACGGAATCCTTACAGATTTCTTTATTGAGCGTATGGCATCGGCTGCTTCCCGGTCCACAACAGCAACCCTTATAATGTCGCATCCCATATCCTCAAGCATTTTTATTTGATTGACGGTAGAGGCAATATCCCTCGTATCGGTGTTGGTCATGGACTGAACCGGAATTTTGGAATCACCGCCTATATATACATCTCCAGCTCTAACTTTCCTTGTCGGCTTTCTCTTGATATACTCCATATTTCAAACTCTCTTCTTTCTCTTTGAAATATTGCTTGATACTCTTTTTCACTGATAGTTTTTATACTTTTATTTAATAATAAATCTCATTATGTCATTTGCCATTACAAATATTGAAAGACCTATCAAAATAACAAATCCTATTGTTGTAATAATTGCTTCCTTTTCCACAGGAATCTTCCTTCTGCTAACCGCCTCAATGGCAAGAATAAGAAGCTTGCTTCCGTCAAGCGCCGGGAAAGGCACAAGGTTTGTTGCACCAATTGCGGCACTTATCAAAGCAGTCCAAAGGAGGATGTTTAGCACCGCATCCTTAAAGGTTTCACTTTGCTGTGCCACATCATTCATGGTACTTACAATTCCAACAGGTCCTGTCATCTGATTTAAGGATACCTGACCTGTTACAAGCCAATAAAGGCTGTAAGGCACCATACGTATATTGGAATAGGTAAACAGTGCACTGTTCTTAAAAACATCCAAAATATTGCCTCCCTTTGCCCGGGAAAAAGCCAAGCCAAGAGCATAATTCTCAGTAAATTGCGGCTCAACATCAAAAACCAATTCGCTTCCGTCCCTCAAAACAGTTACCTTAACCGGCTGGTTTTTATTCTCTTTTAAGAAACTCTTTATTTCATCAATATTACCAATCTCTGCATCATTTAACTTTACAATCTTATCGCCGGGCTTCGCACCGACTTTTTCTAAAGCACCGCCGCTAACCAACTCTGCAATGACGTTGGAATTTTCCACCGACTCCGAATAATACCCGAGCTGATAAGTCCTTTCTACATAAGGCTCAATATCTTTTTTCATCTTGGTTCCGTTTCTTACAAATTCAATGGTAGTCTTTTCTCCTTTGGATATATATAAAAACTGGATAACTTCCAGAGGGTCATATATTCTCTTGTCATCGTAGCCGACAATAACGTCCCCTTCTTCGATACCGGCATTATAAGCTGCAGAACCTTCCTGAACAAGACCTACAGTTCTTGTGGTATAACCCGTTGTATAATACACTATTGATATTATCAAAAATGCGGAAATTAAATTGGCCAAAGGTCCTGCCGCCACCACCGCAAACCTCACCCATACAGGCTTGTTGCTAAAAGCCCGTTCGCTGTCCGATTCCTCTTCTTCTCCTTCCATCTTGACATAAGCAAGTATAGGAAACAAGCGCAATGTATAAGCTGTCTCACCGCGCTTTATGGAAAAAAGCTTCGGACCTACAAAGAGAGAAAACTCTTCAACTTTTATACCCGACAGTTTGGCAACAATAAAGTGTCCCAACTCATGAATGATGATAATAAAATCAAAAGCCAAAATAACCAATAAAAATCTCATAAAAACCTCCTGAATGATGAATGTGTCATACTCTATTAGTATATTAAGCAAAACAAGCCTTCCATTATTATGCAGTATGTTCTTAAGATAAAATATGCAAAAAACCTAATTAATTATCTCTCTAACCTTTCTCCTTGCCCACAAATCTATATCAATTATATCGTCAATATCAGGATCCGGCTTGATTGAATGTCTTCCCATTACATTTTCTATGATTTTCGGTATATCCAAAAACCTTATTTTCTCATCCAAAAACAATCCCACAGCTTCTTCATTTGCCGCATTGAGCACTGCCGGCATGGTACCTCCCGCTCTTAACGCTTCAAAAGCAAGCTCAAGGCACGGAAATGCCTCAATATCGGGAGCCTCGAAGGTGAGACTTCCGTTCTTGATAATGTCAAGCTTTGAAAAGTTGTTTGGCTTTCTGTCCGGATACGTGAGGGCAAACTGTATGGGGAGCCTCATATCCGGTGATCCCAACTGAGCTATTATAGAGCCGTCTTTGTATTCAACCATTGAATGAATGATGCTCTGAGGATGGACCAAAACTTCAATATCATCTTGCGGTATATCAAAAAGCCAATGGGCCTCAATAACCTCTAAGCCTTTGTTCATCATCGTTGCCGAATCAATGGTTATTTTGCTTCCCATACTCCAGTTTGGGTGCTTTAGAGCCTCCTTAAGCGTGACATTCTCAAGCTGCCCCCTTTTTCTTCCTCTAAAGGGGCCTCCGGATGCAGTCAAAATTATTTTTGACACATCTTCTTTATTATTACCCATTAGACTTTGAAAAATTGCAGAATGTTCACTGTCTACCGGAAGAATCTTAACTTCCATTTTTGCGGCCTCGGACATAACAATATGCCCTGCGGTTACAAGGGTTTCTTTATTTGCCAGTGCTATATTTTTTTTATGCTTTATGGCCTCCATGGTAGGAATAAGACCGGCAATTCCCACAATAGAAGTAACAACAGTTTCCACGCTTTCAATGGAAGCCACGGTTTTGAGCCCGTCAATGCCGCTTTCCACTTTGCAATCGGTATCCGAAAGCCTTTCTCTTAAAACCCTGGCCCTTTCCTCATCCTTTACTGCAACTACCTCGGGATGAAACTCCCTGACTTGTTTTTCAAGTAAATCAATGTTTTTATTTGCCGCCAATCCGTCAACCTTTATATTTAAATTTCTGGCCACATCCAAGGTCTGAACACCTATGGAACCTGTAGAGCCAAGAATCGAGATTCTCTTTACCATATTATCCTCCTTCTGCTTATCCATCCAAAAAAACTAAATAATCTGACTTAAATAAAAGTATATCACAGGAGCAGTGAACAATATACTGTCAAACCTGTCAAGAGCTCCGCCGTGCCCCGGCATAATCGAGCCAAAATCCTTAACCTTTACATATCGCTTAATTGCAGAAGCCGCCCAATCTCCTATCTGGGATATAATGCCGCACAAAATCCCCATAAGCAAGAAGTGGTAATATGGAATAAAATCAATAGATCCGCTTTTATTTAAATACAATCCGTAAAGCAAGGTTGTCAATGCACAGCCTATTACTCCGCCAATTGACCCTTCCACTGTTTTTTTAGGGCTTATGGCTGGCATAAGCTTGTGTTTTCCGAAAAGGAGTCCTGAAAAATATGCCATGGTGTCGGTGGAAAAAGCTCCGATAAATATAAGCCAAACAAAGAAAAAGCCGTTGTTTAAGTTCCGTGTAAGAACTATAAATGACAGCAAAAAGGCTATATAGAAAACACCGAAAAAAGTCAGCGAAATATCCGTAATATTATATTTACTATGTAAAAAAATTATAAAGGAAAATAGAACTACTATCATAATAAAAACAGCAAACATCAATGACTTCAAGGATATCATCCGGTCAAGAAAGGGTATTTGCACTACCTGACTGCAAAGAAGCAAAATACCGGCACACGATATGTAGCCTACCGCCTCGACAGGCCTGTAACCGGCATTCTTCAAAGATTTAAAATACTCATACATAGCAATAACGGAAACAAGAAAAACCGATACCCCAAGAACTATCTGTCCCGAAAATACCACTGCGAATAAAATAATTATTCCTATTAGAGCACTTGCCACTCTGGTTTTCAGCAACTTCATATCCCTCCAAATCTTCTGTTCCTCTTCTGATAATCGGAAATAGCCTCTAAAATATGCTCCTTTTTAAAATCGGGCCAGAGCACATCAGTGTACCAAAGCTCTGTATATGCCGATTGCCATAAAAGAAAATTGCTAAGCCTTTTTTCTCCCCCGGGACGTATCAACAAATCGGGATCCGGTATCGCAGCAGTATATAATCTGTCATTTAAGACTTTCTCATCAATATCACCGGCATTAATTTTTCCCTCGGCAACTTCCTTTGCTATTCTTTTTGCCGCATGCACAATCTCATCCCTGCTGCCGTAATTTAAAGCAATATTCAAAATCAGCCCGCTATTTTTCGAAGTAAGCTTTGTAACCCTGTCAATTTCTTTCTTTATATTATCGTCAAATACACTTATATCGCCTATAACTTGTATTCTGACATTTTTTCCTCCAATATGAGTCTCGGCATTTTTAAGATAGTCTAAAAGAAGACTCATCAAAGCATCCACTTCACTTTTCGGTCTCTTCCAATTCTCCGTCGAAAAAGCATAGACAGTGAGATACTTTATTCCAATCTCTCCGCAAAATGTACTTATTTCCTTAAGAGTTTTAGCACCTTCCCTGTGACCTACAGAGCGCGGAAGAGCTCTTTTTTTTGCCCATCTGCCGTTTCCGTCCATTATAATTGCAATGTGAGCCGGCAATTTAGTATAATCTATATTACTTTTTCTCCGATCCCTTATTTTAAATATATTTTTCAAAAAACTCATTATAACCTCCAAAACCTACTGACAAAAATACTTTTATTATTGGCTATTATTATATTATATATATAAGCATCAGTAAAAGCAATAAATTCCTTTCGCCAGCAAAACTTTAAAACCCCTCCAATGTTAGAGGGGTCTGCAAACAACAAGCTCAATGCCTTCTTCACCTTTATCGATAGCATTTATCACTCTGTAATAATCTTCAATTTCTATAAATTCAGCCTTGGGCGGAGATGTCAACCTGACAGAAGCAATTTTCCCTCCTGCGTCATTTAACATACTTATTGCTTCTTGCAATGTAAAACCGATAACATTTCCGTCCTTCATAACTAAACCTCAAGTATTTCTTTCTCTTTTGCTTCAACTATCTTATCTATTTCCGCAATATATTTGTCAGTAAGGTTCTGGATTTCTTTTTCCGCATTCTTGAGATCATCTTCGGTAATTTCGCCATTCTTTTTCATAGCTTTCATTTTTTCAAGCCCGTCTCTTCTTATAGACCTTACAGCAACTTTGGAATCTTCTCCGTATTTTCTGGCAAGCTTTGTAAGCTCTTTTCTTCTTTCCTCGGTAAGCGGAGGAAATACCAATCTAATAACCTTTCCGTCATTATTCGGATTTATGCCAATATCCGATTTCTGAATCTCCTTTTCAATTTCCTTTAATATCTGGGTATCCCAAGGTTGAATCATTATAACCCTTGGTTCCGGTATTGAAATAGTACCAAGCTGGTTAATCGGTGTGGGCGCGCCGTAATAGTCAACCGTTATCCTATCTAATATCGCTGCATTTGCCCTGCCCGCTCTGACAGTATTAAGCTCATCTTTCAATACACTGATAGTTTTTTTCATTTTTTCTTCAATATTCTTATACTCGTCCATTGACATATTCCTCCTCTATTTACATTACTATTGTACCAATGTTCTCACCCAATACAGCTTTAACAATATTTTCCGGTTTGTTGAGTCCAAAAACTACTATCGGAATATTATTGTCTTTGCAAAGGGAAGCAGCAGTTGAATCCATTACCCCCAGACCTTTATTGAGCACATCCAAAAACGTAAGCCTATCAAACTTCTTTGCGTCAGGGTTTAAATTCGGGTCACTGTCATAAACGCCGTCAACCTTCTTTGCGAGCAATATAACTTCTGCGTCAATTTCAGCTGCACGCAAGGCTGCTGTGGTGTCCGTGGAAAAATAAGGATTTCCTGTTCCGCAAGCGAAAATAACAATTCTTCTCTTTTCCAAGTGCCTTACTGCTTTCCTTCGTATATACGGCTCTGCTATCTGCCTCATTTCTATGGCTGTTTGAACCCTTGTAGGCACTCCCTGGGATTCTAAGGCATCCTGAAGTCCCAATGCATTAATGACAGTTGCCAGCATACCCATATGATCCGCAGTGGTGCGGTCCATTCCTTTTCCGCTTCTGCCTCTCCAAAAGTTCCCACCCCCTACAACAATGGCAATTTCAACTCCCATATTGTAGATCTCTTTTATATTCCTTGAAATCTCATTTATTGTATCGGTATCAAGCCCTTGCTTTTTATCTCCCGCCAGGGCCTCACCGCTTATTTTCAACATAACTCTTTTATACTTTGCTTTTTGCATTAAAGATAATCCTCCGCTCCTAAATGTTATTTTAACACAGAAACCTTCCGATTGGAAACAATATTTTAAAATAACAATAATCCCTAAAAAGGGAACATATAAATACATTATATGTTCCCTTAATATTTGAAAATTAGCCACCTATTTGCTTCATAACTTCCTCTGCAAAGTTCTCTTCCTTCTTCTGTATGCCTTCGCCTCTTTCAAATCTTACAAATCTTCTGATATTAATATTTTCACCTATTAAAGCTATCTTCTCGTTGAGAAGCTGTTGTACAGTCTTATCGGGATCCTTTATAAACGGCTGTTCTAAAAGGCATATTTCCTTATAGAACTTATCTATTCTTCCTTCAACCATTTTCTCGACAATCTTTTCAGGCTTTCCTTCATTTAATGCCTGAGCTCTGAGAATTTCCTTCTCTTTTTCAACCGTTTCCGCAGGAACTTCATCTCTGCTTATGTATTCAGGCTTGCTTGCCGCAATGTGCATTGCAATATCCTTTACAAAGGCTTTGAAATCTTCATTTTTTGCAGCAAAGTCGGTCTCGATATTTACCTCAACCAATACGCCTATTCTGCCGTCACCGTGGATATAAGCGTCAACCAAACCTTCTGCCGCAATTCTTCCGGCTTTTTTCGCCGCTGCTGCCAGTCCTTTTTCTCTTAAAATCTCAATAGCCTTTTCCATATCGCCATTTGCTTCCGAAAGAGCTTTCTTACAATCCATCATACCTGCTCCGGTTCTTTCACGAAGCTCTTTAACCATTTCAGCAGTAATCATTCCGAATTCCTCCAAACAATATTAATTTTTCAAATTGATAAGCTGATTTTTGAATATTATTGTCATTTATGATGTTTTTTAAACCTTAGTGTAAAAACTTAAGAAACATGATACCAAAAGTTTTTACATCTCACATATCACCAAAATAGACCTCCGACTTCAGCCTGATAATCAGCTGAAGTCGGAATGATCATTAAGCTTCTGCAACAGCTTCTTCCTGAGCACTTTCTTCAACCTGCTCTTCAGTAGTGCTTTCAACTGAAAGCTGCTCGCCCTGTCTTCCTTCTATAATAGCATCTGCCATTTTTGATGCAATCAATTTAACAGCTCTGATGGCATCGTCATTTCCAGGAATTACATAATCCACTTCATCAGGATCGCAGTTGGTATCAACGATTGCAACTACAGGAATACCAAGCCTTCTAGCTTCAAGAATGGCAATTCTTTCTTTTCTTGGGTCCACAACAAACAATGCTCCCGGAAGGTCTTTCATTTCTTTGATTCCACCAAGATACTTTTCCAATTTTTCCATTTCTGCCTTAAGCTTTATAACTTCTTTCTTCGGCAGAACGTTGAAAACGCCTTCCTCTTCCATCTTAGTGAGCTCTTTCAACCTGTTTATTCTTCCTTTGATTGTCTTGAAGTTGGTGAGCATTCCACCCAACCATCTTGCATTTACATAGAATTGATCTGCTCTTATGGCTTCTTCCTTTATGGAATCCTGAGCCTGTTTCTTGGTTCCTACAAAAAGAACTCCCTGGCCGTTCATTGCCACTTCTCTTAGAAAATAATAAGCCTCTTCAACTTTTTTCACAGTCTTTTGAAGGTCTATGATATAGATACCGTTCCTTTCTGTGAAAATGTATTCGGCCATTTTAGGGTTCCATCTCCTGGTCTGATGACCGAAGTGAACACCTGCTTCCAGTAATTGTTTCATTGAAATAACTGACATTTAAAACACCTCCATTAGTTTTATACCTCCGCAACCTTCATCTTTATGGGAAACCTTGCGGCACCATCCCACAAATCAAGCTTGCGTGCGTATTTTCCGTTTAGTAGTATAACACATAGTTATTCTTTTATCAATAATAAATAAAATTTTTTGACAAAAATCAATTTTACTAAAAATCATATCCTTCATTTCAGTATTTTTCAGTATTTCTATTTTGTTGACAAGACTCAATACCTATTTTACAATAATATAGTTATAATAATAACATAATAATAACTGAATTTTATAGATTTAGAGGGAGATTTTTGTGGAAAATATTGGTGGAAATATTAGAGAAAACATTAGAAATGTCGCTATAATAGCCCATGTCGATCACGGGAAAACAACACTTGTAGACGCAATGTTAAAACAAAGCGGTATATTCAGAGAAAATGAACAGGTTCAAGAAAGAGTAATGGATTCAAATGATTTGGAGAGAGAAAGAGGAATTACCATTCTGGCAAAAAACACTGCCGTAACTTACAAAAACATCAAAATTAATATTGTGGACACTCCGGGACATGCCGATTTCGGCGGTGAAGTCGAACGGGTGCTTGGAATGGTCGACGGTGTCCTTTTGTTGGTGGACTCTTTTGAAGGCACCATGCCCCAAACAAGATTCGTACTCAAAAAAGCTCTTCAGCTCAATTTAAAACCTATAGTTGTAATAAACAAAATTGACAGGCCTGAAGCAAGACCAAATGAAGTGATTGATGAGGTCCTCGAGTTGTTCATTGAACTTGGAGCGGACGATGAGCAGCTTGATTTCCCAATCGTATATGCTTCTTCAAGAGAAGGCTACGCTATATACAACTTAGGTGACGAACCGAAAAATCTTGAGCCGCTGTTTGAAACCTTGATAAGTCATGTACCCGCTCCCAAAGGTTTTACGGACAAACCGCTTCAGTTTCTAGTATCAAATATAGATTATGATGATTATGTGGGAAGAATAGCAGTGGGAAGAGTCGAAAGGGGCACAATCAAAACGGGACAGCAAGCTGTTTTGTGTAAAAAGGACGGAAGCACTGAAAATGTCAAAATAAGCAGGCTCTATGTATTTAACGGTCTTAAAAGAGTTGAAGCGGAGTCCGCAATGATGGGAGACATTATTGCAGTGTCGGGTATCGGAAATATTAACATCGGTGAAACAGTCTGCGATGTTAACTCACCGGAACCCTTGCCCTTTATTGATATAGACGAGCCCACAATTTCCATGACCTTTAGCGTAAACAACAGTCCTTTTGCCGGACGCGAAGGAAACTTTGTTACTTCAAGGCATTTAAGAGACAGGCTCTTTAGAGAATTGGAAACCAATGTAAGCCTTAGAGTCGAAGAAACCGACTCCCCCGACTCCTTCAAGGTGTCCGGAAGGGGCGAGCTTCACCTTTCAATTTTAATTGAAACCATGAGACGTGAAGGCTATGAATTTCAAGTTTCCAAGCCAAGCGTTATTTACAAGGAAATCGACGGCGAATTGTATGAACCTGTAGAATACCTGATTATTGACGTCCCCGAGGACTTTTTGGGTGTTGTCATGGAAAAGCTGGGAAGCCGAAAGGCTGAAATGGTAAATATGCATTCTGCCCATCAGGGCTATATGAGACTGGAATTTAAAATTCCTTCAAGAGGGCTTATTGGCTACAGGTCGGAATTTTTGACTGATACAAAGGGAAATGGTATAATGAATCATGTCTTCCATGGTTTTGAACCTTTTAAAGGAGAAATACCGAGAAGACAAAGAGGCTCAATGGTTGCATGGGAGGATGGAGAAGCTGTTACCTACGGCCTTTACAATGCCCAGGAAAGAGGTTCCCTGTTCATCTCACCCGGCACAAAGGTGTACGAGGGTATGATCGTAGGGGAAAATTCCAGATCGGAAGACATTGTTATAAACGTCTGCAAAAAGAAACACGTTACCAACATGAGAGCATCCGGTTCCGATGAAGCCCTAAGGCTTACACCTCCTGTAATACTAAGCCTTGAGCAGTGCTTGGAGTTTATCGAAGATGACGAACTGGTGGAAGTTACTCCGAAGAACATTCGATTAAGGAAAAAAATCCTCAATACTGAGCTTCGGGCAAAGTCAAGAAGAAAAGAATAACAATATTAAATATATGGCAATAAGATTTATGTAATAAAAAAATATTGGGTGGTGAGAATAATGAGTGGAAGCAGTACGGCAACATCGAAGAATAAAACAAAAAAGCGCAAAAATAAATATATGTCTTTATTTTTGTACTTTCTTGTCTTCCTTATTATATTTACAATAAGCACCCTGGCTTCTTACACATATTTTGTAAATGAGAAAGAAATCAACTACGAGGAAGTTTTATCAAAAATAGACCCCGAAAACGGTATTCAGGTTGAAATCCCCAGGGGGGCCAATACCGAGGACATTGCAAATATACTTAAAAAAGAAGGAGTAATAAAATATCCTTTTTGGTTTAAGTTCGTTTCCAAATTCAACGGTTATGACGGCCGCTACAAATCGGGAAAACATATTGTTGACAAAGACCTTGAATATAAAGAAATTATGGAGATACTGTGCAGCAACCCTGTTACAACTACTGTCACTATAATTGAGGGCAAAAACACAGATCAAATTGCCGATATTCTAAGCGAAAAAAAGGTCGTGGACAAAGATGCTTTTGTTGAGGCCTGCAATACCGAAAAATTTGACTATGAATTTTTAAAAGATATTCCGGAAAGTCCGGAAAGAAAGAACAGACTTGAAGGATATCTCTTCCCTGACACATACTTCTTTGATCCAAAGTCAGGAGAACGGGCAATAATTGAAAAGTTTTTAGACAACTTCGATGCAAAATTCAAGCCGGAATTTTACGAAAGAGCCAAAGAACTTAATATGACAGTGGACGAAGTAATTATTCTTGCTTCCATAATAGAAAGAGAAACAGCTCTCCCGGAAGAAAGACCAATTGTTTCCAGCGTATTTCACAACAGGCTGAAATCTTCGAATGCTGAGCTGAAAAAACTTCAGTCCTGTGCCACCGTACAATATATTTTATATGAAACTCAGGGAAAAATGAAAGAAAAGTTATCCGATGAGGATACCCAAATAAACCACCCGTACAACACATACCTTCATGAAGGGCTTCCGCCAGGACCCATATGCTGCCCGGGTCTTGCTTCCATAGAAGCGGCGTTGTACCCGGACGAAGAATCGGAGTATCTGTACTTTGTTGCTAAAGGCGACGGAAGTCACCATTTTTCAAAGACTTTGGCCGAGCATTTGGAAGCAGTTAAAAAATACGAAGCAAATTAAGCAATACAATATAAAAACTGTTGTGAGGATTTTAAAAAATCCTCACAATTTTTATAACTTTCATAAAAATACAAGGACTGAATAAAAATGATTTGTTATGAGTATATAAACAACTATATAAGAAAAACAATTAAGAAAAATGACGGGATTTTGGCAGAGCTTGAGGATTTTGCAAAAGAAAATCATGTGCCGATTGTGCATCCTGAAGTGGCATCACTCCTTAGAGTAATCGGTCTTTCTCTAAGGCCCTCCCGCATTTTGGAAGTAGGAACTGCCATAGGTTACTCTGCCATCCTCTTCTCCACCGTTTTAGAGCCGGGAGGAAGAATTGACACCATCGACAGGTACGAACTGATGCTTCAAAGAGCCAGAACCAATGTAAAAAAGGCCGGACTTCAGGATGTCATAAACATAATCGAAGGAGATGCCTTAGAAGTCTTAAAATGCCTTGAGCATAAATATGACATGATATTTTTGGATGCCGCGAAAGGCCAGTATCCGGAGTTCCTGCCCGAATGTCTCAGGCTTCTAAAAAGTGGCGGTCTTCTCATATCCGACAATATCCTGTACAAGGGAATGGTTGCAACGGATGAGCTTGTAGTAAGAAGGAAAAAAACTATTGTAAAGAGGCTACGAAGCTACCTTGAAACCATTTGCAGCATGGATGAACTGGAGACAAGCATTTTGCCTGTTGGCGACGGAGTGGCAATAAGCTACAAAAAATAACCTTATTTTTCATTAATATCTGTTGGCAGAATTTTATCAATATATTGGGAGTGAAGTATATGAAAAAAGTTGAACTGCTTGCGCCAGCCGGAAGCCTTGAAAAATTGAAAATGGCTGTTTTATATGGCGCAGATGCCGTTTACCTGGGCGGTGAGGAATTCAGCCTCAGAGCCTATGCCGAGAATTTTACAATGGATGAGTTAAAAGAAGGAGTGGAATTTGCCCATAATAAAGGGAAAAAAGTATATATAACCATGAACATCTTTCCTCACAATAACGATTTAAAAAGAATTCCGGAATACTTAAAAGAAGTTACGAGCATGGGAGTTGACGCCATAATACTGTCAGACCCCGGAATTTTCTCGATGGTAAAAGAAATGGCCCCGGATATGGAAATACATCTAAGCACCCAGGCCAACAACACCAATTTTATGAGCGCGCGTTTTTGGCACAACCAGGGTGTAAAACGAGTGATACTCGCAAGAGAGCTGTCCTTAGATGAGATTCGGGAAATAAGAAAAAATACTCCCGATTCTTTGGAACTTGAAGTTTTTGTCCACGGAGCCATGTGCATCTCCTACTCCGGAAGGTGTCTTCTTAGCAATTACATGGCCGGCAGAGATTCCAACAGGGGACTTTGTGCTCACCCCTGCAGATGGAAATACTACTTGATGGAGGAAAAAAGGCCCGGCGAATACTACCCGGTATATGAAAATGAAAGAGGTACATTCATTTTCAATTCCAGGGACCTTTGCATGATTGAGCATATACCGGAATTAATTGAGGCCGGTGTCACCAGTCTCAAAATTGAGGGACGCATGAAAAGCTCCTTTTATGTCGCAACCGTTGTAAAAGCATATCGCGAAGCTTTAGATGCCTATTATGAGGACAAAGAAAACTACAAATTCCATCCGAAGCTTTTAGAAGAAGTTTGCAAAGTAAGCCACAGGGAATTTACCACAGGCTTTTTCTTCAACAAGCCCGGGCCGAAGGACCAGATTTACACCACCAGTTCATATATAAGAGAGTATGACTTTATAGGAGTTGTTCAAAAATACGACAAGACTACAAAAATAGCAACAATAGAGCAAAGAAACCGTATGTACAAGGGTGAAGAAATTGAAGTGGTAAACCCCGAAGGAGACTTCTTTGTTCAGAAAATCGAATGGATGAAAAACGCCGACGGTGAAGACATAGACGTTGCCCCCCACCCTCAAATGACTGTATACATGCCTATGAAAGAGGATGTACAGGAATACACAATGCTTCGGCGAAAAAGCAGCTCTGATAAATAAGGTATAAAGCCCCCTCTATTTGGAAAAATTAATTAATAATACTAATAATACAAGGGGGCATACTATGATAACCAAACGCAATAAAATTATTCTGGCAGTGTTTAGTATCTCAATCCTACTGCTTGTATTAAGAGTGGTATATATACAACTGTTCATAGGCGAAAAGCTTTTCATACAGGCAACAGCACAAAAAATATCCGCAGTTCCCATTGAAGTGCCGAGAGGAAACATACTTGACAGAAATTTTATTCCTCTTACCAACAGAAAAAAGAAGGTGGATGCGGTAATACAGCCGCTTTATCTTAAGGACAACTACAGTGATCTTCAAAAGATATCAAACATCCTTAAGCTCAATTTCGATGAAATTCGAAGACAGATTGAAATTAAAAAAGAACCCATAAAAATCAGTATTGACGAAAACGAAAAAGAGCTTCTAATTAAAGAAAAAGTTCAAGGAATATCTTTTATACACTCCCTTGAAAGATATGATGACAGCACACCTGCCAAGCATGTTCTAGGATACCTGAACAAAATTGACATGACCGGACAAACAGGCATAGAAAAAGCTTATGAAGACTATCTAAAAAAAGACTCCAAAATCAGTGTGGCTGTTATAACCGATGCAAAACCCAACCCTATAAAAGGTCTGGGTTATAGATTTATAAACTCCGGCGAAAACACCGAAATGCTCAATGTAAAACTAACCATTGATTACAACATCCAAAAAACAGCGGAAGAAGTCATGGACAGGTATAATCTCAAAGGTGCTGTCGTAATAGAAGAAGTCAGTTCCGGCGATATTGTTGCAATGGTAAGCAAACCCGATTACAACCCCAATGAAATCGAAAAATATCTAGAGAGCCCGGACAATGAGTTGTTTAATAGAGCTGTGGCATCCTACAATCTTGGCTCCATATTTAAAATTATTGACTTGGCAAGCACCTACAGCCAAAATATTGATCCCTCAATGTATTACTTCTGCCCGGGGTATGTGATTTTGGGAGACAAGGAATTCAGATGCTCTGCTTATGGAAGGGGCGGACACGGATTAATTGACCTTCACGAAGCCTTTGCATCTTCGTGTAACCCTTATTTTATCGAGCTGGGCATAAAAATAGGTCCAAAAAGCATAATAGAGACTGCAAACAAGTTTGGTTTCGGCAAGGTTACCGGCATTGACGCTCAAGGAGTTGAAGAATCGGCCGGAAATCTTCCCTCCCCCGACAGTTTCACTTACGGAGATACCGCCAATATTTCCATAGGTCAAGGGGATGTCCTGGCAACTCCCCTCCAGGTTGCAGACATGGTTGCCACTATTGCCAACGGAGGAATCAAGAACAATGTAAACATAGTTGATTCAATAGTTGACAGCAAAGGAAATACTGTAAAGGTCATAAGGAAAAATAAAGGCCAAAGAATTATCGGCAAAGAAGTATGCGATAAAATAAAGCAGCTTATGGAGGAGGTTACAGTAAGCGGTACCGGAAGCAGAGCAAATTTGAGTGAATATGGCGGTGCCGGCGGAAAGACCGGAAGTGCCGAAACCGGTCAATATATTAATGGCCAAAAAGTGGTTCATGCTTGGTTTGCCGGCTATTTTCCCAGGCTTGACCCGAAATATTCGGTCGCAGTGTTTATTGAAGACGGAAAAAGCGGTGGAACAATAGCTGCACCCATCTTTGAAGAAATTGCCAAAACCATCTTGAAAAAAGGCTTTTGATTTTATTGTTGTACTGGCACCTCAAATACTCTTCCTACATATAATTATAGGGTAGCCAATTCATTGGAGGTGCCCTATTTTGCTATATATATTAATTTCCTCGTTTATTGAAATGCTAAATAGTATATTCTTCCTTTCGGGCTATATATCCAATATCAATTCTTTTCCCCAACCTTTAAGTCCTGAGGAAGAACAGTATTATTTAAATCTCTTAAAAAAAGGTGACGAAGAAGCACGGAACATACTTATAGAAAGAAATTTAAGACTTGTTGCCCACATCGTAAAAAAATACAACTCTACCATAAGTGACAGCGACGATTTAATTTCAATCGGAACCATAGGATTAATAAAAGCCATTTCCACATTCAAGCCTGAAAAAGGCACAAGACTTGTAACTTATGCAGCACGATGCATTGAAAACGAAATTTTAATGCATATTCGCTCCACCAAAAAGAACCAAAGCGAAGTTTCCCTCCAAGACCCCATAGGCGTTGACAGGGATGGAAATGAAATAGCTCTCATTGACGTTATCGGCAATGAATCGGAATCGGTAGTTGAAGAAGTAGAACTTAAGATGCAGGTCAAACGCCTCTACAACAAAATGAAAGATGTACTAAAATCCCGGGAGAAAATGGTCTTAGAGCTGCGTTACGGACTCTTAAACGGCTCAAGCAAAACCCAGAGGGAAATAGCCAAAATGTTGGGAATTTCAAGGTCCTATGTATCAAGAATTGAAAAAAAAGCAATAAAGAAATTGGGAAAAGAGCTGAAATCAGAAAGCTGTAAGTAACAATTATTGGCTTTCTGACTTCTTTGTCTTTTGCAAAGCATCCATATGCTCCACAACTTAGTTTTTTATTTTTTTGTAAAATCGCTTATCAGCTCTTTTAGGCTCCTTTGTTTTATCATTCCCAAAATGACGTTTTTAAAAACCAATACCGTAATAGGGCCTAAAATAAGCCCAAAGAAACCAAAGAACCGCATCCCGAGATACATTGACATCAGCGTTACCAAAGGGTGGAGTCCTATCTGCTGTCCGACTATCTTCGGCTCTATCATCTGCCTTATAACAAGTACGATGGCATACAAAATCAGTAGCGAGACTCCCATCCTGATGTCCTTGGTTAAAAACTCATATATTGCCCAAGGAACAAGTACTCCGCCTGTACCAAGTACCGGAAAGGCATCAATAAAGCTGATAACCAACCCCAGAAGAATAGGGCGTTTAATTCCAATTATTGTAAACCCAAGAGAAAGCTCACAAAAAGTTATTACCATCAATATCATCTGCGCTTTAATATATCCGAACAAAGCAGCAAACATATTGTCTTTTATATCTATTACCTTATTTAAAAATTCTTGGGGCACATTGCGTTTGATATAGTCATAAATTCCGTCCCTATCACTGGCAATAAAGTAGGTTGATAAAATTGTCACAAGCACAAATATTACCATCTGAGGTATGGATACCGCAGTATTGTAAATCCCCTTCACAAAAGAATCCACCACGCCGGTAACGGAATGGGAAAGATTCGAAACCATATTTGAAATTTGCGCGGTAACCTCACTGGGAAGACCAAAATAAATGTTCAATCCCTTGTTTATCAAATTCGATATATTTTGATATGTTTCTTTCCAAAACTGCGGCTGAGAGTTTGAAAGGCTTGCTATTTCATTATAAAGTTTGGATATTAGCAAAAGAAGCAGTATAGCTATAACCATTAAGCCCAAAAGCAATGACACCAATGCGGCAAATTTTCTTCTAAACTTCAATTTTTTCATAAGAAAACAGATTACAGGCTCTATCAATGAAGATATGGCAAATGCAATAAGAAATGGCGCCAAATAAATTGCAAGCCTAAATCCTAGCAATAAACCCACAACTGTTCCCCCAAAAATAAGAACAAGCTTTATTACAAGTTTTATTCTTTTATCCATAGTACCCTTCCCATTTGAAAAAAGTTTAATAAAGAGTTTTATTATCTGAAAGAGATAACATTCTTTTGATTATATAATATTAGACCCTTTGATATAATGCAAGAGATTTTTTTATTGAATATGTGCCTAATAAAGGAAATAATTAAAAAAGTGCTTGTATCTACTGGAATCTACAAGCACTTAAGATAAATTATGCGTTTGTCGAACCAATTATAAAATACCTTATTTTTCATGTGATTGTCAACATATTTACATGTTTTATTTTACACACACTAAAATTTGTGTTTAACATGTCATAACACTATAAAATACCGGTAAACAACATTATTTAAGCTCGACTATTGTAACCCCCGACTCACCTTCTCCGTACTTTCCAAGTCTGAAAGATTTAACCCTGGGGTCTGACTTTAGGTACTTCTGTATACCGCTTCGCAGTATTCCGGTTCCCTTGCCGTGAATGATAGAAACTTCCGTAAGCCCGGAAAGAGATGCATCATCCAAATACTTGTCAACACTTTCAATGGCCTCTTCCAAGTTGAATCCCCTAAGGTCAATCTCGGTTGATATATTTTTAGCCTTTGATACACCTATCTTGCCAATCCCTGAGCTGTTTAGCACGCTTTTTTGCTCGTCTATCAGTTTTAAGTTTGATATATGGACATTTATTTTCATTATTCCTGCCTGCACCACTGCCTCTCCGTCTTTGTCCGGAGGAGTAATAATTGTCCCCCTCTGATTTAAGTTGACAATCAAAACACTATCCCCGGGTTTTAAGTTTTGGGGTGGCTTTACCGAAGCATTCCTAGGAGCAAGAGGTGAGGCCAATGTATCCTCGATAGAATCAATCTTTCTTTTAAGCTTGAGCCTAAGTGACTCTGCTTCCTTTTGCCTCTGTGCGTTATGGACTTCCTGTTCAAGCCTTCTCATGTCCGAAATAATCTCTTCGGCTTCCCTTCTTGCTTCAAGAAGGATTTTCCGTGCTTCTGCCTTGGCTTCCTGCATGAATTTCTCCCTGGTTTCATCAAGTCTCCTTTTCTGATGCTCAAGCTCTTTTTTTAGTTTTTCGGCCTCAAGCCTGTAGCTTTCGGCTTTCATCTTTTCACTTTCCGACTGACTTAAGTTTTTCTCAATTGACATAAGCATGTCTTCAAATTTTATATCGTCTTTCGTCAAAAACTCTTTTGCCCGCTCAATAATATCATCAAAAAGCCCCAGTCTTTTGGATATGGCAAAGGCATTGCTCTTTCCTGGAATCCCAATCAAAAGCTTGTAAGTAGGCTTTAGTGTCTCCACATTAAACTCACAGCAGGCGTTTTCCACAAAATTTGTTGTTACAGCATATACTTTCAGCTGGCTGTAATGAGTGGTGGCAACCGTAGTGCTTCCCCTGTTTCTTATATACTCAAGTATTGACATTGCAAGAGCCGCTCCTTCAGTCGGGTCTGTTCCTGCACCAAGCTCATCGAACAAAACAAGGGAATCTTCATCCACATCGTTTAATATTCCAACAATATTCTTCATATGCGAAGAAAAAGTACTAAGGCTCTGCTCTATGCTCTGTTCATCCCCTATATCCGCATAAACCTTTTTAAAAACACTCATCCTGGTTCCCTCATTTGCCGGAATATGAAGGCCGGCCTGGGTCATAAGGGTAAACAGACCTACAGTTTTTAATGTAACTGTTTTTCCTCCGGTATTCGGACCCGTTACAACAAGGGTGTTAAAGTCTTCCCCAATCCAAAAATCAATGGGAACCACAGTTTTTTTCTCAAGAAGAGGATGTCTTCCCTTTTTTATTAATATTTTATGCTCATCGTTAAGTACAGGGCAAACACAGTTGTAATCAAGGCTGAGCTTGGACTTGGCAAATATGAAATCCAGCCTTGCAAGAACGGAAACATTTGATTTTAGAAAATCAACAATTTCCCTTACCGCTTCGGTTAATTCCCACAATATTTTCTCAATCTCAGCCTGCTCCTTAATCTTAAGCTCTCTTATATTGTTGTTTGCTTCAACAACCGCCATGGGCTCAATAAAAATAGTGGCTCCGCTGGCTGAAGAATCGTGTATAAGTCCGGGTATTTCGGTTCTATACTCCTGCTTGACAGGAATTACATACCTATCACCCCTTAAAGTAACTATGGGCTCTTGAATATACTTTTGATATTTTGATGACCTGATAATTTCGTTGAGCCTGTCTTTTATAGATTCCTGTGCATTGCGTATCTGCCTTCTTATACTGGCAAGGGTCGGACTTGCATTATCGGCAATTTCATCCTCACCTAATATTGACATATAAATCCTGTCTTCTACGCTTTTATTGGACTCAAGGCATCTTATAAGCTCACCCACCATATTGTCGTCATCCGTCTTAATATTATCATTGCTCGCATAGTTTTTTAGATTTCTTACCGCTCTTAAAACATCAGCAGTTTTTAAAAGCTCTCCCGGGCTTAAAACTGCTCCTATTTCAACTCTTTTTAAACTATTCCTTATATCATGAATTCCTCCCATTGGAGGGCTTCCTCTTCTTGCAATAAAAGTCACACCGTCACTGGTCTCCTTAAGCGACTTCAGAACCCTTTCAAAATCATTATCGGGCATCAGCTTTTCAGCCAATTCCTTTCCCAAAGGAGATGTCGTAAAACTCACCAGCTTGTTAATTATTTTGTCAAATTCCAATACTCTAAGCGTTTTTTCGTTCATCTATCCCATACCTCATGTGTTTTTATAGTTTAATTGCACCAAATAATTATAACACAAATATGTCCGTCTTAAAAGGAAGTTATAACCCGATACACTCCCCTAATATATTCCATTTTTAAAACTCTGTATACAAAAGAAAACATTGCCTTGAATAAATAAATAATAAAACGAAAAACCTATAAATGGATAAGTTTTTATTTACTCTTTAAAACCTTAAGGGAGGTTTTAACAAATGACAAATGAAAAGAAGCTTGAGATAATAAAGTCTTACATTGACGAAATAAAAGCATATGAAGAAAGCCAAGACTGGCCTGTAAGCAAGAAGCAGCACATTAAAAGAGCTCGTGAAGCTTATGTAAGTCTGTACAGGGATGCCGAAAACGGCAAACTTGACCCGGATCTGCTCCATGAAAATATCACAAGCTTCATGTATATGTTGCAGTAAAAACAGCACCTTAACATGATTACTGCAGCCTGAAAGCTTATGCCAACCGGTAGAAATTGAACTTCTAGAAATTGTGCTTTATGAAATAAAAAAAGCAATACTAAAATAATTATTACTATTTAGTATTGCTTCAATCAATCAAATACTTTTATTATACTTGTTATCGGAAAAGCTTTATTTGTACATCTTTTCCAAGCTTTCAAGTACAGCATCCCTTAATGCTTCTGCCGCTTGCTGCTTATATGAATCCGTTTTCAGCTTCGAAAGCTCCGCACTGTTTGTCATATAGCCGATTTCCGCTATGACCGCAGGCATGTTTGATGTTCTTAATACTGCAAGATTCGGTCTTTGAATGACTCCCATATCCTTTGATTTCAAGGTCTTGTTCAAGTTTTTCTGGACTATTTTCGCAAACTCATATGCAGTAAGGTTTCCCTTTTTTTTGCTGCTGTCAGGATGATACAAGGTCATAGATCCTGTAGTCTTACTGTTCCCGGCATTGTTATGAACGCTTACAAGCAAATCCGCGTCAACATTGTTTGCAAGAGCAGATCTTGTATAAAGCCCCACTGTTGCGTCATTGTCTCTGGTCATATATGTTTTTATACCCTCAGCTATCAGCAAACCATTTAGCCTCTTGGCAATATCCAGATTCAAGTCTTTTTCCTTTATTCCTCCATACACAGCCCCTGATTGAGTACCCCCGTGACCGGCATCAATAACAACTTTATAGGTTCTATTGTTTGTAAGTCCGCCTCTTGAAGGTATTTCTGTCGGCTGCCTTCCAATATAAGCTATCTCGTTCTTTGCATCCCATCCTACATTTTCACCGAAAGCTTCGGCAACAAATCTAATTGGGACCATAACAGTGCCGTTTACAAGGATAGGCGGAGCTTCCATATACTTTACGGAACGATCCGTATATGCCACCTTGAGCCCTATACTCATTGTAATGGACTTATCGCCTTTAGACATCTCTATTACCCCATAAGAAGGGTACCATTCGGTTGTTACTCCCAACACCTGAAATGTAGTTCTTGCCGCAACCAAAATTCTTCCGTCAATAATTACTGGATTACGCTCTAGCGTCAAAACTTTTCCGTCTACAGCTATAAATGCATTAGAAGTTACACCCCAATACCCCGAATAATATTGACCGCTTGCAGCAAAGCCAGGAACTGCCATGATTGTTACAACTGTTAATACAGCCAATAAAAATGCTAACTTTTTCACAACTCCCCTCCTCTCTTTCCTCAAATCTAATTATATCAGGTTTACATAATAATTCTATAAAAAAAATCAATCTTCCTCTATGTAATTTATTCTAAGGAAAAATTAGATTTAGGTGAAATAAGTTAGCATAATATTTGTGCGTCCTAAAATTATTTGACATTTAATTTTTAAATTTGCTTCTGATAATCGGAAATATCCAAAAACCAAGAGACATGGAAACAAGGCATGCACCTATTCCCGAAAGAATGGGAAGCAAAACAAAATACAGTTGTGAAACCGATACAACAGAACTGTCTAAAATGGCTGATGTCATTCTAATAATGCCTATCATAAATAGAAAGGCTATTCCCGTGATTTGAAATATATAATGCTCTTTTAACAGGTTTAAAACAGAAGCTGATAATAAAACCACAATAAATACCGCAATTGAATATGAAATACTTAAATCTGCGTTCAAACCACAACACCCGGTCTTTCAATTTTATGAATCTATAACATTTCATTTACTCAACTACAACTTATATTGTAATATTTAATTAAAAAAATTTCAAATTATTTCCCACCCCCCAAAAATAAGTTTAGGCTTCGACAAAATTAAATTTCGCCAAAGCCCAGATAAAATTAATTAAAGCTTTTTATCAAAATTAAATCATATTTCAGATAAAATTGATTGTATCTTTAAAAATATTATTCAAATAAATCCCTTAGTTAATTAATCAAAGGATTAACCTTTAACTGCTCCGGCAGTCATACCGCTAATAAACTTCTTCTGCATAGTGAAGAACATTATAAGTACTGGAACAGTTACTATACTTCCCGCTGCCATCAGCAAATCATACCTTGCTGTTGTGAAAGCAACAAAGGCTCTGATACCAACAGGAATAGTGGTTACTTCAGCATCTTTCAGAAGAACCCAAGCAAAAATCAACTCGTCCCAAGCCATCAGGAAAATGTATATTGCAGTTGCTACAATTCCCGGAACGGCCAAAGGAAGCATTACTCTTAAGAAAGCTGTAAACTTGTTGCATCCATCTATTCTGGCAGCTTCTTCAAGCTCACCGGGTATGGACGCGAAAAATCCCCTGATTATCCAGATACTAAAAGGAACAAAAAACGCCGAATATACTATTACAAGTCCTGGAAGTGAGTTTATCAACTGTATTCCGGTAGCTTCCTTAATCTTAACAAAGTCGAGATATAGAGGAAGCAAGAACATCATTCCAGGAAGCAACTGAGTCGAAAGAATAAGAATGCCAATAAAACCCGAACCCGGGAATTTATACTTTGCCAGTGAATACCCTGCGAGTGTTGCAATAACGAGTGCAACAATCATAACAGATGTACACACAATAAGACTGTTTCTAAAATAAATACCGAAAGGAAGTTTCTGGAACACTTCAACATAGTTGGAAAAACGAGTAGGCGCAATCCATTTGCCTGCTGCTATGGCATTATGATTCATTAAAGAAGTCAATACCATAAATACTATAGGGCCCAGGGCTAATACTACCAATACAGCAAGAAGTAGATTGGCAAGGGCATCCTTTATTTTTTTCTTTCGTTTCATTGATTCAAAATAACCTACTTTAGCCATTACTTCACCACCAAATCATCTTTAAAGAATGAATACCATAAGGCAACGATACCAAGTACAAAGAACATTACAATCATCATTGCCGCAGCACCGGGACCAAATTGCCACAACTGGAATGAGTTTCTCTGAATGTTTGTCATCAGAAGATCTCCCCAGTCACCCGGGATACCGGCACCGTTACCGAACATCATTGCAACAATGTTGTAAGAATAAATATTTGAAATCAGAGAAAACATGACGTTGATGGCAAGAATGGGTTTTAAAAGGGGCAAAGTTATATTCCAGAACTTCTGCCAACCGTTAGCGCCATCAATATCAGCCGCTTCATAATAATCAGGCGATATACTCTGCAAACCAGCGAGCATAAGAATCATTGAAAGAGGAAGACCTCTCCATATTGTAGGTATGATTATTGCCCAAAGCTGGTTGCGTCCTACCAGCCAATACGGCTTGTTAGGCAGTATATGCAGAATGTCATGCAAAATAATATTTATCAAACCGGAATCTTGTCTCCATAAAAAGCCCCATATCATACCAACAACATATGAAGGTACAACCCAAGGCAAAAGAAGTGCGGTTCTTACAATACCTCTGCCCTTAAATTCTCTGTTTACAAGCATAGCCAGTATAATTCCAAAGGCAAAAGTTGAAAAAGTAACTAAAAATGTATAGATAGCCGTATTCCTAAGAGCAAACCAGAAACCTGTTCTAAGTAAACTCTCTTTATCAAAAAGAACCTCGTAATAATTTCCAAGACCTATAAACGGTGCTTTCAGAAACTTAGTCATTGTCATCATGTTAAGATCCAGGAAAGACATATATATTCCCTGAAGCATAGGAATAAAGTGAATGCACAGCATGCACACAAAGGCAGGTATTAACATGGCATATGCAAATAAATTCTGTTTTATTGAATATAACAGATGACTTGACCTTTTTTCTTTAACACCTATACCAGATTTCTTTAATTGTATATCCATATAATCAAGCTCCCACAATTATTATAGCATTTTGACAATAAAAAACATAATAAAAGTATTGAGTCTGTGCAGAGCATTTCTGCCCTGCACTAAACACAATTAACTTATAAACGATCTTTTAAGAAAAAACTATTTCTAAAAAATCATTTCATACTTGATTTTATTACTGAATCTTGTTTTCTTCCAATAATTTGTTGATCTGACCTTCAACATCTTTTACGATTTGTACAGTCTTATCGTAGCTGTATGCACCTTCAATTCCCATAGCGTTATCCCAGATCTTGCTGAGACCCTGCTGGAAGTAGTTTTCTGCAGAAGCCCATGCAGGAATTGATTGATAGTGCTTAGCATAAGCCAACTGATCCTTGAATACTTTCATCAATGCATCAGATTCATAGTATGGATCTTCATAAGCTGCCTGAACTGTCGGAAGCATACCTGTAACTTTTGAGTATGCAACTTGACATTCTTTAGTAGCTAAGTATTTGAGGAGTTCGAAAGCTGCTTCTTTATTCTTTGATGAATTGAACATAGAAATGTTACTTCCACCCAAGAATGCAAATCTTCCTTCTGGTCCTGCAGGAACCATAGTAACTCCTGTTTTATCGATCATGTCGCTTTCGCCCTTGTCTTTTTCTTTTCTCATGTTAGCAATGTTCCAAGGACCGAGGAATGATGTAGCGTATGCGCCTGATTTGAATCCGGACTCGATATCACCTGTGTTCTTTTCAAGTGAAGGCATATCCATTAAACCTTCAACAGCAAGTTCTGAGTAGAATTTGATACCTTTAAGTGCTGCATCACTTGAGAATGTAGCTTTCAAGCTATCTTCACTTACAAAGTCTCCGCCAGCACCGTAAACCCACCATGAGAAGTTGTGAACAACGTTCCAGTCGTTCTTACCAGGCATACCCAATGCAGCTAACTTCTGACCGTCAATTTCAATACCGTTGAGTTTCTTAAGAGCTGCTTTGTATTTGTCCCAATCTGCGAAATCTGTTTCAGGATTTACGCCTGCTTTTTCAGCTGCATCTTTTCTGTAGAAAAGAGCTCTTGTTTCAGTAAACCAAGGCATACCGTACATTTCGCTCTTACCTTTGATAGTAGCTGATTGCAAAGTTGATGGAACGAAAACGCTCTTGTCAATTTCTGTGCTGAGGTCAACCAAAGCACCCATTGATCCAATAGCAGCTGTCCAAGTTGAACCCAACTGAGTAAGGTCAGGAGCTTCTCCGCTGGTAGCAGCAGCTGTGATCTTTGTCAAAGCTGCACCCCAGTCAACAACTGTAGGCTGAACTGTAATATGTGGATTAGCGTCAGTGAATGGTTTGAGAACATCTAAGAGATCTTGGTCTGCAGTGTCACTGTTAGGCATGATCCAAACTGACAATGTCACTGGATCCTTCTTTGTACCTGCATCCGGTGAAGTTTGAGTGTTACCTGAATCTGGTGAAGGATTAGTCTTGCCACCGTCGCCTCCACCACATGCTGCCAGACTTAAAGCCATAACAGCAACCAACATTAATGCGATTACCTTTTTGAGCATAGTTTTTCCCCCTTTAATGATATTAGATATTGCTTATACAATAAATTATATTATAAATTAATCTAAAAAAAAACAACATGAAATAATTACTATTTTTAGTGAAAATATTACGTTATAGCTCAAAATGCACCATTTTGCTTATTCTACGTCCGTTTTTTAGCTTATTGTATCAATTTTATCGGCCAGGCTAAAATACCCCGTTGCCTAAATCTTTCTCGCAAATAGCGATATTCTGCCTGTTTGGAACGTTTACAAGACTCATTGATTCTATTGATTTGCATATTAATAGCATATTAATGGATATTAATTACATATTAATTATGTAGTAAACTGCAAACTTTTTTTAGATTAATTTTTTGTATAAACAATACCTTGCTCACTTTATATATATTATCATATTTTTTGTATTTATTCTATCATTTTAAAGCATATTATTTTATTTTTATGCATATTTTTTGCGCTATGAATTTTTTACCACTCCCCAACATATTAATTTGACTCTTTTTCTACACATTTTGTTGTTATGTTAACATATTTTTAAGAGTAAAATAAGCAAAGTACTTCCATAGTATTTTGTATGGCAGTACTTCGCAAATTTCTCTGTCTCTTTTTGTACCCCTCGCTAATTTGGCCAGGCTACAGAATAATACAGATAAGTCCTCCGCTTCCCTCGTTAATTATTTTTTGCAATGTCTCCTGAAGTTTGAGCTGTGCATCTTCCGGCATTCTGTAAAGCTTGTTTTGGAGTCCTTCACTCACCAGTTCATGCAATGACTTTCCGAAGATGTTTGATTGCCATAACTTTTCCGGTTCGCTTTCAAACTCTTTGAGAAGGTAGCTAACCAGCTCTTCCGATTGTTTTTCCGTTCCCACCAAAGGTGCAATTTCCGTTTCAATATCTGCTCTTATCATATGTATTGAAGGTGCGCTTGCTCTAAGCTTTACTCCAAAGCGGCTTCCCTGCTTTATTATTTCGGGTTCTTCAAGAGACATTTCTTCAATCTGAGGTGATACTATGCCATATCCTTTAAGTTTGACCTCATTGAGAGCATCCCGAACCTTGTCGTACTCTTTCCTTACCTTTGCAAGCTCCGTCATAAGGGATATGAGTCTGTGCTCACCGTCAATCTCAAGTCCGGTCATTTCGCTTAATATGCGATAAAACAATCCATCCTGCTCATTAATCTCCACATACGCAGTTCCTGAGCCTAAGTTTATATGGTCGATGTAAGCCCGTTTTATAAATTCAAATTCATCAAATCTGCCTACACTTCCTTTGATCTCCCGAATCCTGGTAATTCCTCTGAAAGCCTCTTTTACCGCGTTTACCATGTCAACTTTGAGCCAATGATTATCCTCGAGGGACTCAATCCATTTCGGTATGTTAACTCCGATTTCACTTATCGGGAACTCAAGCAGCACCCTCTCCATTATGTTGTTCAAATCTTCGATTCTGAGCTGCGCACAATTGGTGCCTATCACCGGAACATTGTATTTTGCTTCAAGCTCCTGCCTTAAACTTTCCGTTTCAGGGCTAGATGGATTTACTGAATTTAAAAGTATTACAAAAGGCTTGTTAATCTCTTTTAATTCCTTCACAACGCGCTCTTCGGCTTCAACATAGTCCTCCCTGGCAATATCGGTTATACTGCCGTCGGTTGTAACTACAAATCCGATAGTAGAGTGTTCGTTGATAACCTTCTTTGTGCCGATTTCAGCGGCTTGAACAAACGGAATCTGCTCATCAAACCAAGGCGTCGACACCATTCGGGGCGCATCGTTTTCCATATGACCGATGGCACCTTTTACCATGTATCCGACACAGTCCACCAATCTTACCTTAAACTGAACGTTTTCATCAAGCTCAATTTTAATGGCTTCATTTGGAACAAATTTAGGTTCAGTGGTCATTATTGTTCGCCCGGAAGCACTTTGCGGAAGTTCATCCTTTGCCCTTCCCCTTGAGAACTCATTTTCTATATTAGGTATAACCAATAAGTCCATGAACCTCTTTATGAATGTAGATTTTCCTGTTCGAACCGGACCTACAACACCTATATATATATCTCCCTGCGTTCTTTCTGCTATTTGCTGGTATATATTATATTTTTCCACCCGCAAACCCCCCTTACTTTTATTTAAACCTTCTGCAATCAATTCTTTATCCCTCGAAACTTAAGCTTAAATATTGCGGCAATACCGTCTTTAGTGCATCCATAAAAGCTGTAGGAACATCTTCTGCCCGTTTTGCCTAAATAGAACGCATCTTAAGTTTTGAGTACTAGTATTCTTATCAATATAAATATATTGTCTATATTCTTCTATTATTACAAAAAGGACAAAAAAAAGTGAGCAGTCGTCTTTCATTATCTGCTCACTTTTCTATCTCGAATTCTTAGCATATTTTTATGACTCTAAAAAATCCATTCTAATCAGAGCCATTTTCCGTCCAATTCCTCAACTTCATTTTTCTTATTTCTCATCATAAGGTCGTACACTGCCTGCCTTGGATTCTTGCCGTTAAACAATACTTCATGCGCTTCAAAGGTTATGGGCATCGGCACATTTTTCTTCCGGGCAAGTTCATAGGCGGCTTTTGTCGTCTTAACGCCCTCAACAACCATTTTTACCTCATCCATGGCTTCTTTGGCCGATTTTCCCTGACCGATTAAAATTCCGGCCCTCCTGTTCCTGCTGTGCATGCTGGTACAGGTCACAATTAGGTCTCCTATGCCCGTAAGCCCTGCAAAAGTCTGGGGATTTGCTCCCATGGAAACACCCAGCCTTGAAATCTCGGTTATTCCCCTGGTCATAAGTGCGGCTTTGGTATTGTCACCAAACCCCAAACCGTCCGATATTCCGGCGCATAATGCAATTACATTTTTCAATGCTCCGCCAAGCTCAACTCCGACAACATCCGAATTGGTGTACACTCTAAATTCCGGACACATAAATATATCCTGAACAATCTCTGCCGCTTCGATATCACAAGATGCTGCAACAACCGCCGTAGGCACACCTTTTCCCACCTCTTCGGCGTGGCTTGGGCCCGAAAGGATAACAGTTTTTGAACCTTTTACCTCCTGGTCTATTACCTCTGACATTCTAAATCCGGTACCCTCTTCCAAACCTTTAGAACAACTTACAATTATCGTATCGTCCCTTATATATTTTGATATATCTTTCACAGTCTGTCTGACCGTCTGAGAAGGCACCACTACAACCAGCACCTCCGCATCACTCACAGCATTCTCCAGATCCGAAGTAAATGTGACATTTTCAGGGATAACAACTCCCGGCAACTTATGTACATGCTCTCTCTTTTCACTCAGCATCTTGATTTCATCTTCAAAAACGGACCACATCCGAACATTTATCCCTTTGTTGGCCAATAACACCGCCAGAGCAGTACCCCAGCTTCCGGCGCCAATTATAGACAATTTTTTGTTCATATTCAGCCTCCCCTTATTCCTTCTTTTTGGTACCGAATTTGTGTTCGGTACCTTTGCACAATCTTACAATATTAGAACGATGCCTGATTATAACAAGAAGAGATACAAAAACGGCAAACGAAGTATATATGATTTCCTTTTCCATAAAAGCAGCCAGAAAAGGAAAACACACCGCAGCCGTTATGGATCCTAAAGACACATACCTGGTCAGGGCAACCACTACCAAGAACACACCCAAAAGGATGAGCCCTTGATACGGCCCTGCAAGAAGTATCACAGCAAAAGTAGTCAAAACCCCTTTTCCTCCTCTAAAACCGAAATAAAGGGGCCAGTTGTGTCCAAGGATTGCCCCCAATCCTCCGGCAAACAATCCGGCTTTGTCAAGCTCAACAGCATAATTGAATTCGGATGAATCAAAACCTATTTGGAAAATATAATACCCAATAATACATGCCAAAATTCCCTTTAGCATATCCCCCACAATTACAAGCAAAGCGGGAATTTTCCCCAGTGTCCTCAAAGTATTTGTCATACCGGCATTTCCGCTGCCGTGGTTTCTCACATCCACACCGTAAAATTTTCCAACAATAAGCGATGTGTTTGCGCTTCCCAAAAGATAACCTATTAATGCGGCCAATACCGCCTTCAATACCAGCCAAAACAATGCCATCACTCCTTTTCTTTTTCCCTTAATATGAATTTTATCGGTGTACCTTCAAAACCAAAACTCTTTCGAAGCTGGTTCTCAAGGTATCTCTCATAGGAGTAATGCATAAGCTTCATATCGTTTATAAAAAGAACAAATGAAGGCGGTTTGACAGACGCCTGAGTCATATAATAAATTTTGAGCCGTTTTCCCTTGTCCGACGGTGGCTGCACCATTGCAGTAGCTTCGTTCAGAAGGTCGTTTAATACTCCGGTGGAAATTCTCATAGCTGCCTGATCCGCAACATATTTTATAAGTCCGTATATCTTGTCGACTCTCTGTCCGGTCATAGCCGATATAAAGATTACCGGAGCATAGAGCATAAACCCTAGTTTTTCATGAACCTTTTTTCTGTACTCCTCTAAAGTTCCGGTTTCCTTTTCTATCACATCCCACTTGTTTACCACTATAATCGAAGCCTTGCCCTGTTCGTGAGCATATCCGGCTATCTTTGTATCCTGCTCGGTAACCCCTTCTTTTGCATCTATTAATATCAGGCAAACATCCGCCCTTTCAATCGCCGTCCATGACCTTATTATGCTGTACTTTTCAATTTTTTCGTTAATCCTGCTCTGTCTTCTGATACCTGCCGTATCAATAAAAACAAATTTACCATGCTCGTTTTCAATATAAGTGTCAATGGCATCCCTTGTCGTCCCCGGAATATCGCTTACAATAACCCTGTCCTCACCTGCAATTCTGTTTATAAGAGAGGATTTGCCAACATTAGGTTTTCCGACCACCGCAACCTTTATTACATCTTCATCGTATTCCTCGGCATCCTCCTCAGGCAAATATTTGAATATCTCATCAAGCAAATCGCCCATTCCCAGTCCGTGAATAGACGAAATGGTCATTAATTCTCCAAAACCCAGGTTGTAAAACTCGTAGACATCCGCGGGAGGCTCTCCAATCTGGTCCACTTTGTTGACCGCTAGTATTACAGGCTTTTGGGTCTTTCTGAGCATGGTGGCAACCTCTTTGTCCGAAGCAGTAATCCCGTCCTTTACATCCACCATAAATACAATGACATCAGCTGTCTCAATCGCTATCTCAGCCTGTCTTTTCATCTGCTGCATTATCGTATCTTCAGAATATGGCTCTATACCGCCGGTATCTATCAGTGTAAATTTCCTGTTTCTCCATTCCACTTCGGCATATATTCTGTCACGGGTTACTCCCGGTGTATCCTCCACAATGGAAATCCTTTTTCCCACAAGGTAATTAAAAAAAGTCGATTTGCCCACATTAGGCCTTCCCACTACTGCAACTACAGGCTTCGGCAACTTATCTCCCTCCATATGTTCAAAATAGTTAAAAATCAAACCATAATATTATAAAACTATTCCCAAAACTTTTTCAATGAAGTCTTTTCCATTATTTCCAACTATCGTTATCCTCGTTTTTAACTTGTTCTCCAGCATTTCAACAGTATAATCATCAAGAAATACACTCTCACCGGACTTTAGCATAGACTCCGAAAGCAAAAGTTCCTGCCCAATCTTATTTCCCGACAGCTGCTCTAATATGTCCTGTCCTGTAAGAAGCCCGGTCACAGTAACATTTTCTCCAAAAAAATGATTCTTTATTTTATAAATGTGAACAGTCAAATTTTCATATTTCTTTCCAAGAACATCTATCATTTCCTTTATATATTTATATGAAGTAACTCCGGTTGCTATAGCAACCTCCCTCTTATTTTTAAGCTCAAACTTAAGATTTCCAAGATAATCGTCAAATTCCTTTTTTAGCATCGCAATAAGGCCCACTCCGTTTTCTATTTGGGGAAAGTCTTCGTAAACGCAATAATCCGGTATTTCGAGCTCTCCCATGATATAGAACTCATCCGCAATATAAACTATCCTGGAGCCATATTTTGAAAGAAGCTCCCTTTGCCAAGCTTCAACCTGCTTGATGACTTTCCGGGATGACTCCATATCAAAGGGCTTTAACTCGTACAAGCCCTCGCGATGCCTTGTAATACCTACCGGCACGACCGAAATACTGTTTAGGCCCGGATAAAGGGAACTAAGGTCTCCTATGGTTCTATCCAGTTCTTTTTCGTCATTTACTCCCCTTACCAAAACTATCTGGGCATTAACAGTTATTCCGCCGTCTATCAGTCTCTTAATTTTATCCATTACGTCCCCTGCTGTCTTGTTCCTTAGCATATATACCCTCAGTTCGGGGTTTGAGGTGTGAACCGAGACATTGATAGGAGACATTTTATATTTTATTATCCTGTCAATATCATTGTGACTCATATTCGTCAGTGTAACATAATTTCCCATAAAAAACGAAAGCCTGGAGTCATCATCCTTAAAATAAAGAGTCTCTCTCATCCCCTTGGGCAATTGGTCTATAAAACAAAAAATGCACTTATTTCTGCAGCTTTTGGCATCGTCAATCATCAGGCTCTCAAACTCAATACCCAAATCCTCATATTCGTCTTTTTCAATCTCTATTTCCCAGATTTCTCCGTCCTTTTTTTGTATTTCAAGGACAAGGTACTCATCGGCAATTAAAAACCTGTAGTCAAATATATCGCTTATTTTTTCGCCATTAATGGACAGCAAAAAGTCCCCTTCCTGAAGCTCCGACTCTTCCGCAATGCTTCCGGGCAGTACCCTTTTAATCGGTATAGGCCTGTACTCCAACCCAAAACCTCCCCATTTTTTTACTTAAACCGTATTCTCAATAAAATAAAAGCTCGGAACATCGAGTCCCTTCGCTTTTGCCTCTTTCATTTCATTCCAAGAGGCCAAATATAAGCAAAAAACAGCAGTTGTATCTGCTGCTTTTACTCTATTCTACGCTGAGAACCTCAATTGACTTACGCTCACCTTTATGCCTTACCGTATAATGTCCGCACTCTTTGCATACTCTATGGAGCATCTTCAAGGAGTGACAATGTGGACATTCGACCAAATTAGGTGCTGATAATTTCCACTGAGACCTTCTCTTGCCTGTTCTAGCCTTAGACCATTTACGTTTTGGATTTGCCATGAATTACACCTCCTCGTCACCATACAACAAACCTTGTGTATAAATAAAATCTTGTACACATAGAAGGTACTCGATTTTGTTGTTGTTGTTACTTTGATATAATCTAATCAGTTGTCTTTAAAAAAGTTTTTAAATACTTCCAATCGCGGGTCTATGTCTTCATTTACACATTTGCATTCATTATTGTTAAGATCCGCACCACACTTCGGGCAATATCCCTTGCAGGCTTCATCACAAACCTGTTTTACCGGAAGATTCAATATGATATTATCTATCATTACTTTTTCCAGCTCAATGAACTTGCCCTGGTATGTATAATAGTCCTCTTCGTCTTTATCGCTGCCTTCCTCAATAAAGTCCTCTTTAACGGCAATGTGTATCTTTGAATCAATGTCTCCCAAGCACCTTGAGCATTTTGCCCTGTAATCCGCCCACAACTCACCGTCAAGCTTTATAATCCCGCCGGAATTTACTAAAGTACCTTTAAAAGTTATCGGCCCGCCAAAGTCAAAATCCTCAGGAATAAAGTCATTGACTTTAACATGTTCGGCAAAATCCAGTTTCAGCGATGCTCCATTGTGCTTTAAAATATCGGATATATCAATTCTCATAAAAGTCACCTCTTAAAACCGACAGGAACTATTATACTAACTAATAACTCACATGTCAAGAATTATGTGATAGATTAGCTCAAAGAACAAAATAATTTTTGTTTATCTTTATACGGAATTTCTTCTTATATTATTAACATATTCCTCATATTCATACAAAAAAACTTCACATAAAAAAAAGAAGAGAAAATTTACAAGCCCGCTTTCAAAGAAAACAGGCTTGTAAACTTAAAACCGTTATTTTTTTATAAGCCTTAAAGTTTCCCTTGCAATCTCCAATTCCTCGTTTGTCGGAATAACTAAAGTTTTTACTTTGGCATCGGGAGCACTGATATCGGTCTCTATACCCTTTACCTCATTTTTCTCCCAGTCTACTTTAATTCCGAAAAAGTCCATGTCTTTCAAAACTTCTTTTCTTATATAAGCATTGTTTTCGCCAATACCTGCAGTAAATACCACTGCGTCAACACCGTTTAACACTGCAATATATTTTCCTATATACTTCTTTACTCCATAGCAGAAAATGTCCAATGCCAGCTGCGCCCTGTCGTCTCCCTTTTCAGCCGCATCCTGAACATCTCTGAAATCGCTGCTTACACCCGAAACTCCCAGTACTCCGGATTTTTTATTGAGGAAGTTGTTTATATCGTTTATATCCATTTTTTCTTTTTCCATAAGATAAGTTATAACTGCCGGGTCAACATTTCCGCTTCTGGTACCCATGCACAAACCTTGAAGAGGAGTAAATCCCATTGAAGTGTCCACAGATTTTCCGCCTTTTACTGCACAAATACTTGCTCCGTTTCCAAGGTGGCAGGTTATAAGCTTTAAGCTCTCAATGGGTTTTCCCAGCATTTGTGCCGCCCTGTGAGCCACATATTTGTGGGAGGTTCCGTGGAATCCGTATTTTCTCATTTTATACTTGTCATATATCTCATAAGGAAGAGCATAAATATATGCATGTCTTGGCATTGTCTGATGAAAAGCGGTATCAAAAACAGCAACCATCGGTACATCGGGCAGTATCTGTTTGCAGGCCTCAATTCCCACTATATTTGACGGATTGTGGAGGGGAGCCAGCTCAACACAATCGCTGATTGCCTTCATCACATTTTCGTCAATTATAGCAGATTCCTTAAAATTCTCTCCGCCGTGAACAATACGATGACCAACGGCGGAAATTTCCGACATGCTCTTTATAACTCCGATTTTTTCATCTGTAAGAGCGGAAATTACCTCTTGTATGGCAAGCTTGTGGTTGTACAGGTCTTTTTCTATAACTACAGTTTCCCCACCGGTCTTTGAATGCTTTAAAAAGGAATGCTCAAGACCGATTCTGTCACACACACCCTTTGCAAGTACAGACTCGTTTGTCATGTCAATCAGCTGATACTTTAGTGATGAACTTCCGGTATTGATAACCAAAATATTCATTTAAAAACTCACTCCTGTTCTGTTTTTTTAAATTTATATTTCTATTAAGCTCTAAGCAACAACTTCCTTAAAGTTTGCGCACAATTTACGGCTTGACGTATTGAGCCTGAACTGCAGTAATTGCTGCAACTCCTACTATATCCTCGGCACTGCAGCCTCTCGACAGATCGTTTACGGGTCTTGCCAAACCTTGCGTTATAGGGCCGTAAGCTTCGGCCTTTGCAAGTCTCTGTGTCAGCTTGTATGCAATATTACCAGCATCAAGATCGGGGAAAATGAGAACATTTGCCTTGCCTGCCACACTGCTGCCCTTCGCTTTGGACTTTGCCACTTCCGGAACAATGGCGGCATCCACCTGCAGCTCCCCGTCAATTGCAAGATTCGGAGCCTTTTCCTTTGCAAGCTGTGTTGCTTTAATCACTTTTTCTGTCAACTCGCTTTTCGCACTGCCGTAGGAAGAATAAGAAAGCATGGCTACTTGAGGCTCAGCATCAACTAAAACCTCAAAAGATTTGGCTGCAGATATTGCAATTTCGGAAAGCTCTTCTGCATTCGGATTTTCCACCAATCCGCAATCGGAATATACGAAAGTTCCGTTATGACCATATTGACAATTGGGTACAACCATAACAAAAAAGGATGATACAAGTTTGGTGCCCGGAGCTGTCTTTAATATCTGCAAAGCAGGTCTTAAAGTATTTGCAGTGGAATTGACGGCACCAGCCACCATACCGTCCGCTTCACCTTTTTTTACCATCATGACTCCATAATAAAGGGGATCCTTTATTGTCTCTCTTGCAGCTTCAATAGTCATCCCCTTTGATTTTCTAAGCTCATATAATGTATTTGCATAATCCTCCAATTTTTCGGAGGTTAAAGAGTCTTCTATCGTCACTCCTTCAAGGTTTATGTCTCCCGCCAGATTCTTGATTTCGTTTTCATTGCCTATAAGCACAACCTTTGCAATTCCCTTTTCAGCTATCATAGATGCTGCTTTAATTACCCTCAAATCCGTACTTTCCGGCAAAACTATGGTTTTGATGTTTGATTTTGCCCTTTCAATTATTTGTTCCAAAAAACTCATAAATTCTTCTCCTTTCATAATACCAAATGCTATTTCAAAAATTGTACTTACATAATTTAATTAATGATATATTATCACCAGGTAATAATACCTGCTCACTATAAATAGCTAATTTACTGGCTTTCAAGCAACTCTAATTATATACAAAATGTTTTTTGTATACAAGACCGTCCCACCTGTTTTTTTGGCTCTAACTGCAAATAATGACATATTGCTTTGATATACAGGCTTTTTCATCATTTTTAGAGTCTTTCCATTCATTTGGATTTGGTTGAAACCAAAGCCTCCAATTCCTTTATATGGTCATCCAATTCTTTTTCTTCAAGATTGCTAAGGTACGACATTTTATAGTTTTTTGCCTTTTTTGCCATTTCCAACGCCTTCTCCACCGTTCCCAAGTTTTTTAAAACACAGCTGTAATTATAGTATGCTTCAGGAAAGGAAGGATTAAGACTAACAAGTTTTTGATATATTTCCTCAGCTTTTTTAATATTACCGATTTTATAATAGGTATATCCTAAATTATCCAGTATAACAGCATCGGAGCTATTGTACTCATATGCCTCTTTATTGAAGTTTAAAGCCTTGTTCATATCTCCGTCCAAAACAAGAAGATAGCCGAGGCTGCCGTATATTGTTGTGTTTTTATAGCTTGAAAACACGTCCTCCAGCATTTTTATACCGTCTTTTAACTGTCCTTTTTTCCAAAGAACCAACGCATAATTGGACTTTGCTTGGAGCATGCTGTCATTGTCAATATTTGAATTTAAAAGCTCCTCAAAAACTTTCTCGGATTTTTCTAATTTTCCTGTCTTAAGAAGCAAATAGCCGTACAAGATTTTAACTGCCGGTTTGCTTTTCGCAGTACAGCATGCCTTTTCAAGCCATCCAATTGCCTTATCCGTATTTCCCTTTCGATAAGCGCGGCTTGCAAAAACTTGGTAAAAAACACTTCTTTCGCTGTATAAGGTATAAATCAGAAATGCTAAAAAAAGTATATATCCCACTGTTTTGTTTATCAAAAAACTGCAAGCGATTAACACTGCACAAATTACATATTTAGTTAATGCATTCTTATTCATAATCAAACCTCCTGCGCCAAAAGATTAAAGCAAATTTGCGGCGCACATTGTATTTATAAATCTTTCTTTTCAAGTTCATCTTTCAAAAGTTTGTTTAAAAGCTGGGGATTTGCTTTTCCGCCTGTCTCTTTCATAGCCTGTCCCACCAGAAATCCAAAAACTTTATTCTGGCCTTTTTTATAATCTTGAACCGATTTTTCGTTGTTTAAAATTACTTTTTTCACAACCTCGGCAAGGGCTTTCTCATCACTTACAACTTCGAGGCCTTCTTCCTTCACTATGGCCTCCGGATCCTTTTTTTGCTCAAACATTATCTCCAATACCTTTTTGGCAATGGTTATGCTTATTGTTCCCTTGTCAACCAACTTAACCAGCCTTGATATGTACTCAGCCGGAAAAGGTATGTCTTCAGCTTCCATTCCCTTATCATTAAGAATTCTCGAGACGTCCCCTAAGATAAAATTACTCACGGCCTTTGGATTATTGCACTTTATCGCCGCAGCTTCAAAGAAATCGGCAAGAGCCTTTGAGCCTGTAAGAATCGTTGCATCATATTCGGGAAGTCCGTAATCGGTTATATACCTTTTCCTTCTGGCATCTGGAAGCTCAGGAAGGCTTCTTCTTATCTCTTCCTTCCATTTTTCATCCACAACTATCGGCATAAGGTCCGGCTCCGGAAAATATCGATAATCGTGGGCCTCTTCCTTGGTTCTCATGGAATAGCTTATGCCCTTGTGTTCATCCCATCTCCTGGTTTCCTGAACGATAAAGCCGCCATTTTCAATAACCTCAATCTGCCTTTTGGCCTCACCTTCAATTGCCCTTACCATTGACCTTATGGAGTTTAAGTTTTTCATCTCCGTCCTCGTCCCGAGCTCCTTTTGCCCCTTGGGCCTTACCGAAAGATTGACATCAACTCTAAGGGAGCCTTCCTGCATCTTGCAGTCAGAAACATCAATGTACTGAAGTATGTTCCTGAGGCTTTCCACAAAAGCCTTAGCTTCCTGCGCCGAACGCATGTCCGGCCCGGTAACAACCTCGATGAGCGGCACACCACATCTGTTATAATCAATCAAAGTCCCCGTTTCATGTTCATCATGCATAAGCTTTCCCGCATCTTCCTCAATATGTATCCTCGTAATTCCAATTCTCTTTGTTCCTCCTTCCGCCTCAATATCAATATATCCGTTTTGGCAAAGGGGAAGGTCATACTGTGAAATTTGATATGCTTTGGGAAGGTCGGGATAAAAATAGTTTTTCCTGTCCTGCTTGCTGTATTCCGCAATACTGCAATTGGTGGCAAGTCCTGCCCTTACGGCATATTCCACCACCTTTTTATTTAGAACCGGAAGTACTCCAGGCATACCGGTGCAGACAGGGCATATGTAAGTATTTGCTTCTCCCCCGAAATCTGTAGTGCACGAACAATATATTTTCGATTTTGTTGAAAGCTCAACATGAACCTCCAACCCTACAATTATTTCATATTCCATCCCAACACACCTCAAATTCTTGCCCTTATTTTGTGAAACTCAGTATTTTGCTCGAAAGTGTATGCCACACGCAGCAGAGTGCTTTCGTCAAAAGGCTTTCCTATAAGCTGCAGCCCTATGGGAAGGCGGTTGGTGTCAAATCCGCAGGGTATTGTCAGGGCCGGAAGTCCTGCTATGTTTACCGACACCGTATATATGTCCCCAAGGTACATCTCAAGGGGTTTTTCTTTTTTCTCCCCAATCTTGTAAGCTGTGGTAGGAGCAGCAGGCCCAATCAAAACATCGTATTTTTCAAATGCCTCTTTAAAATCATTCTTAATCAGCGTTCTTACCTGAAGTGCTTTTTTATAGTACTCATCATAATAACCCGAGCTTAGTGCATATGTCCCCAGCAATATCCTCCTCTTTACTTCAACACCAAACCCTTCACTCCTTGTTTTCATGTACAAGTCCATTAAATCTGTATATTCTTTGGCTCTGTACCCATACTTTATCCCGTCGTATCTTGAAAGATTGGAGCTGGCTTCGGCAGATGAAATAATATAATAAGCGGGAACGGCATAACAAGTCAATGGAAGAGAAAACTCTTCCACCAGGGCACCAAGGTTTTTTAAAGTCTCTGCCACATCCAAAACTGCTTTTTTAACCTCCGGATTTGCTTCGTTATCGATATATTCTTTTGGTATACCGATTTTAAATCCCTTTACGTCATTAATCAAAGCCTTTGAATAATCGGGATACTTTACATCGGCAGAAGTGGAATCCATCGGGTCATAACCGGTTATGGCATTGAGTACTATGGCACAATCCGTCACATCTTTCGTCAAGGGACCAATCTGATCCATGGAGGATGCAAAAGCAATTAACCCGAAACGCGAAACCACACCGTAAGTGGGCTTCATCCCTACAACACCGCAAAAGGAAGCAGGCTGCCTTATTGAGCCTCCCGTATCCGAGCCTAATGCAAATCCTGCCATACCTGCGGCAACAGCCGCAGCCGAACCGCCGCTTGAACCTCCCGGAACCCTGTCTAAATCCCACGGATTTCGTGTAACTTTATAGTAGGAGTTTTCAGTGGATGCTCCCATGGCAAACTCATCCATATTGAGTTTGCCCAAGAGCACAGTATCCTCATTATAAAGCTTTTTGGATACCGTTGCATCATAGGGCGGTATAAAATTATCCAGCATTTTTGAAGCGCAGGTTGTTTTAACATTCTCAGTACAAATATTGTCCTTTAATGCCATGGGAATACCTGCAAGAGGTGATTTCACCTCTCCTTTATCAATCCTCTCTTGCACTTTTTTAGCCCTCTTTAACGCCTCATCCCCAAGGACTGTTATATAGCTTCCTATCTTTTCGTCAACAGCATTTATCCTGTCAAGCACCGACTGTGCAAGCTCTACAGCACTAATCTTTTTTCTTTTTATGAGGTCGCTCATTTCGTGAACCGTAAGCTGGTAAAGTTCCACTTATCTGTCCTCCTCATCTTTTGCCCTTTTTCAAAAATACATCTATTCAACCACCTTGGGCACTTTAAAACATCCGTCCTCTTTTTCCGGAGCATTCATAAGCATTTTGCTTTTTGGATATGAATCTAAGACCTCATCGTCTCTGAAAACATTCTTTATCGGTATGACATGATCTGTTGGGATAATTTCTGACGTATCAAGTTCATTTAATTTATCCATATAGGATATAATATTTTCCATGTCATGAATAAGCTTTTCCTTTTCTTCTTCGGAAAGGTTAAGCCTTGCAAGGTTTGCAACATGCTCTATCGTTTCCTTGGTAACCTTCATTTAAAATTCCCTTCCTAGATACTGAGCAATAATATAAATTTTCTGTCTTGCGGCACAAATTTCTCTTGAATATGTTATTGTGCAGCTTAAGAATAAACAACAATACCATTGACTATTATATAAAATGGTCAATAATGCGTCAATTATCAATATTCTAAAGCTTCAAACAACATTTTTATTATTCCCGGCAACGCAGAGTTCTAAATCATAAAAACAACAAAAAAGCGGCCAAAAAAGACCGCCGTTTTCTCATCTGCATCTTTCAAGTAAATTCATTATCACAATTCCTAATTCCTCATCACTGACATCATTCTTAAGAACCTTTTCATAGCCTCTGAAATTAAAACTGTATGAGCCATCCGGTTTTCGCCTTGTCGTATTAAGCACGAGGCCAAGCTGTTCTTTGTAGTAAATTGAGATGTTTCTTTTCCCTTTTGCAAATTCATCCCATGACTTGCATTTAAGCTTGTTCATAAGCTGAGAATCGGAATGAATTATCTTGCCGTTGCACTTTGCCATAGAAGACCTTACCAGCTCTCCCAGTTCCAAAGGCTTGTATGGAGCCTCTAGGAACACAGGACCTTCCACAGCTTTTCCGTTACCCTGTTTGTCTCTTGCGTAAGGAATTACAGTCACATTGTTGTTCTCATCGAAAAACACACAAACATTACCATAACTAATGCACGACCTATTAGCTGCTTTTTTGAGTTTACTTTTTCTTTTAATGGCCAGCAAGGCGAACACAAGTATTAGTACAAGTACTGCAGCCAAGCAGCAAAACAGATACACCAAAAACCTGTTTTCCATAACCAACACCCTGTTTCATGGCCCTTAAAAGTCCGGTGAGACTCCAATAAAGCATATGCATCGCGCTTTACCGCAATAGCCACTAAAAGATTTCCCATCACCTCGGTTAATGTGTTTTTCGATTCTTTTTCCCTCTGAGTTGCACCTAATACCAGTTCTTAACATATGTACCCCCCTAAATAATAATTAATTAATTATAAAAAAATTTATATTTCTACTTATATTATATAATAATGTATATATTTTTAACATAATAATATATTAATATAGATATTAATGTAGATTAATGATATTAGTGCAAACAAAATATTATACTACTCTATCATTTGTCTGAATCTTTCCTCATCAATTATTTCAACGCCCAGCTCTTTTGCCTTTTCAAGCTTGCTTCCCGCCTCCTCGCCGGCCAACACATAATCGGTCTTTTTAGATACGCTTCCCGAAGTTTTTCCTCCAAAACTCTTTATAATCTCTTCAGCTTCCTTTCGAGTAAAACTTGGAAGGGTGCCGGTAAGCACAAAGGTCTTTCCCTCAAACCTGTTATCCTTTATTTTCTTTTTACCGAAACTGATTGTATTTACTCCTGCGTCTTTGAGCTTTTCTATGATATCCCTGTTTTGCTTCTGTCCGAAGAACTGTACGACACTTTCCGCCATCTTGTCGCCGAATTCGGGTATTGCCACAATGTCTTCCAAAGATGCACTCATAAGGGCATCAACAGATTCAAAATTTTCACTTAACAGCTGTGCCGCCCTAAGTCCTATGTGTCTGATTCCAAAACCGAATATCAGCCTGTCAATATTATTTTGCTTTGATTTTTCTATCGAAGCAAGGAGGTTTTCCACAGACTTTTTACCCATTCTCTCCATTTTAACAAGGGTATCCTTTTCTTTATGCAAATAGTACAAATCTGCAATTCCTTTTATGAGCCCTTTTTCAAGAAGCACCTCAATAATCGCAGGCCCAAGGCCTTCTATGTTCATTGCATCCCTTGAAGCAAAATGAACTATCTTCCTGTAAAGCTGGGCGGAACATTCCATCCCGGTACATCTATATGCCGCCTCTCCCTCTTCTCTCATTACATCCGCACCGCATACGGGGCATTGCAAAGGCATGTTAAACTCATCTTCATTTCCGCTGCGCTTTTCAAAAACCACATCCACAACTTCGGGAATTATGTCCCCTGCTTTTCTTATGCGTACCGTATCACCTATTCTTATATCCTTTTCTTTTATGTAATCCATGTTGTGAAGCGTTGCTCTGCTCACGGTTGAGCCTGCAATTCTAACCGGGTCAAAAACGGCAATCGGCGTCAACACTCCCGTCCTTCCCACGTTTACTGATATTTCTTTTACAACAGTCTCTTTGACTTCCGCAGGATATTTATAGGCCGCCGCCCATCTTGGAGCCTTGATTGTTGAGCCTAAAAGCTCCCTATGTCTCAAGGAGTTTACCTTGACCACTGCACCGTCAATTTCAAAATCTATGTCTCCCCTCTCATCACCAATGCGGCTTATTTCCTCCCAAACGGCATTTATATCCCGGCATACCTTGTATCCCGGGCTTACTTTAAACCCTAGCTCTTTTAGATACTCAAGGGTCTCGGAATGAGTCTCAAAACTTTGACCCTCAATTCTTTGTATATTAAAAACAAATATATCAAGCTTTCTTTGACTGGTCACCTTTGGGTCCAACTGCCTTAATGAGCCGGCAGCAGCATTTCTGGGGTTTGCAAAGAGCTGCTGGCCTGCGAGCTCCTGCTCTTCATTTATTTTGATAAAATCTTTTTTAGAAATAAACACCTCTCCCCTTACTTCAAGTAAAGGCAAATCCTTTTTGAGCCTTAGAGGTATTGATTTTATGGTTTTGAGGTTCTGAGTCACATCTTCTCCCACCGAGCCATCACCCCGGGTTGCCCCCCTTGTAAACACACCGTTTTCATAAACCAGAGAAACGGACAATCCGTCAATTTTCTTCTCGACAACATACTCAACATTATCCCCTATAACTTCTCTCACCCTTCGGTCAAATGCCAAAAGCTCTTCCTTGCTGAAAACATCGGAAAGACTTTGCATCTGCACAGCATGTACCACCTTTTTAAAGCCTTCCAATGGCTTGTCTCCCACCCTCTGAGTGGGAGAATCCGGTGTAACAAGGTCAGGCCTTTCCTGTTCGAGCTTTTCTAACTCCCTGTAAAGAGCATCATATTCGGAATCGCTTATTTCCGGTGCATCCTCCACATAGTACTTATGGCTGTGGTAGTTTAAAATCTCTCTAAGCTCAAGTATTCTCTTCTCTATGTCCACTTGTTTTTTCCCTCCGTAAAGCAGTCATAATTTGTCAATTTTATCCATGTTTATTAATAAAAACTATATAATTACTACCTTCCGATTAAATGAAATTTCTCTTTGTCCCAAATCAATTTCGTCTTTTTCCGGTTCTAGTCATTTTTAAAACCACCGCATTTAGCACCAATACCGAAATTGCAATCCAGACTATTGCCCATAACAATTCGGGCAATCCCGTAATATTTCTTAATCTTGCTATATCCAAAGCTATACTTACGTTCCACCCCTTTATAATCGAAAAACGCTGATTAATCTTAAACAGCAAAGTCTCAACCAACGTCTCATAAATAATATATGCAATGGATGACATGGCCACGACATCAATTACAATTTCCTCAATGGCATCCCTTTGAATCATATAAAGAAGAATCGCAATTGCCGTAAATACAGCAGCATATAAAACAGTTCCCCTTAAGGCAGGAACGCTTATTGAAACAAAAAGATATATAATTGCAAGACTCCCCGGAAGATATTTTTTTGCATTGGTTCTTTTAAAAAACATTATCAATACAAAAAACAGTATACTTCCAAAATAACCTCCGTTGGATATCATAAAAGATGGAAACCATCCTTCTGCACTAACCATTGAGTCCCCCATAGACCCAAATGCGGCTCCAAAAGCGTTCGAACCGTAGCCGAAAAGAAACGCCATGAAAGCATGCCCCATCTTGTGAAAAAATACGGATAAAATCCTAAAGGGCTTTAGCATAATCTGGTTCCATAGCAAAACAACAGCAATTAAAATCGCAAGGTATTTCCCTATAGTTTTCATATTCACCCCATGTAATTTTACTCAAGTTTTAACATGCCAACGCCAAATAAATCCTATTAACGATGCTAAAATTTAATTGCCAAGCTTATACATAAAATTATACCTATAGACAATAAAAAAAGAAAGAGATTTCCCTTTCTTTTTTGAGTAATAAAATTCATCTATAAAATTCTGTTAAGGGCTCTCTAAAAAAGCTTAATCCCGGTTTAATCATTAATCTTCGATTATTGTATAGCCTCCGTTTTCATCTTTAACAGCACCCATCTCATCAAGTGCCTTCATCACTGCATCTGCCAGAGCCTGGGCTGCTTTCTGCCTGAACGCAGTATCTTTAAGTTTTGCTCTGTCCGACGGACTTGAAATGTAGGCAATTTCGGCTATTACCGCCGGCATCACAGTTTTTCGCAATACTGCCAGATTGGGTCTTTCTATTATACCGTTGTCTACAGTACCGAGCGCACTTATCAATTCTTTTTGAACAATTGTTGCAAGTTTTTTGCCATCCATCTTACTGTATTTGGGATTTACCGGAGGACAGTAAAGAGTCTCCGTACCCCGGTAGTCGGAATTATCGGGCATGGAATTGCTGTGTACACTGATAAAAAGCGTGGCATCAAGCCTGTTCGCAAGGTCAACTCTCGGATCAAGGTCAATAAAAACATCGGTTTTCCTGGTATATACTACCTTGACCCCCAGCTCCTCAAGAAGCTCCCCAAGCTTTAATGATATATCCAGATTTATATCCTTTTCATAAAAAGTTCCATTATAAGCTCCCAAGTCCTCTCCACCATGTCCCGGGTCTATCACCACAATTACCTCTTTGGGCCTGGATTTATCAATATTGCTAGGTTCGTCTAAATTTTCGCGGCCGCCAACTGAATTGTTGTTATTGTTATTTAAATAATCATTTCCGCTTTCAGCCCTCTTTGACATCATTTGGCTTCCAATGCCAATTCCGACTGCCGCCAAAATTACAATCCCCATTGTAAAAACCAATGCCCTTTTTCTTGGTGAAGCGTGCAAAAAAAGCTTTCGCAATTTTATAAAAAAACTCATTCTGTTCATAATCTTCCCCATTTACAACCTTTTATATTGAAAATCATACTATCAAAAAACTTTCAAGTCAAATGAAAAAGTTCCATTTTTAGCTTCTAAACGCAAAACAAAAAACTGTTTTTATACTTAAGACAACATAAATTGAATATGCAATGCACAGATTATGTCGTCTATATTATCGTATAAAAACAGTTTTATTACAATGTGAATTTTATTGGAAAGCTGTATAATTTTTACTGAACATACCGGTTTACATCGTTTAATGTAATACCCTGATGAAGCGCAATATTAAGGCCGTTTGCAATTACCTTTGCAATTCTGTCAACAACATCGTCAATCTCTTTTGGAGTTACTACGAGATTGCCGACATAGGGCTGCAGCACCTCTTGTATCAACTGGTATTTCTCATTTCTGTCAATATTTTTGAGCAAATTGTAAAAATGGGCATCCTCTTTTGCTTCTTTTATGAGGTTGTCTATAACCAGGTCTATGGTGTCATTTGCCATGGTTGCGGCATCCACCACTGTCGGAACTCCGATTGCGATAACAGGCACGCCCAGAGTTTCTCTGGAAAGCTCCATTCTTTTATTTCCCACACCGGAGCCCGGAGCAATTCCTGTATCTGCAATCTGAATAGTGGTATTCACTCTTTCCATCTTTCTGGAAGCCAGAGCATCTATCGCAATCACAATATCTGGTCTAACCCTGTCCACAATACCCCTTACAATCTCACCCGTCTCTATACCGGTAATACCCAGTACCCCGGGTGATACCGCACAAACTGGTCTTACCCCTTTATCAACCTGTTCGGGAACATATTCAAGCAAATGCCTTGTGACCATAAGCCCCGACACAGCTTTCGGTCCTAATGCATCCGGTGTGACATTCCAGTTGCCCAGTCCGATGACCAGAATCGTTGAATCGTCCCTAAGTCTCAATATGCGTGTCAATTCCTTGGCAAGGGCTTTGCAGGTCTCTTCGTACAGTTCCTGGTCATTTTCTTTCAGCCTTGGCACCTCAAGGGTGATATAATTACCCATCGGCTTTCCGATGGCCGCCTCACCAGTAGGAGATGTTACTCTCACCCGGGTTATCTTTATATCCTCCGTACCGTCATTTTCGATGTCAACCCCCGGCGGATCCCTTCTTTGATTTTCAAACTCGTTTTCTTTCAGCAGTTCGTGAGCTTCCAACACAAGGTCTGTTCTTATACTCTTTTTCACTCCATAATCCTCCCTTACCTGTTTTTCCAAATGAAATAATTTCGATTATCTCAGATAAGCTTTATTTTTCCTCAACAGCTAATAATAAATACCTGTATTTTGACCTTAGGCACAACAAAACTTTTTGTCTCCATGTCAATATTTATGCAAAAAATGCGAATTTGCCCTTGCATTTTGATTTATATCGTGTTAAAATACTCTCTGTTGAATAACTCGCAGGAGGTGAAGAGGTTGCCAAATATTAAGTCTGCTATCAAAAGAGTACGTGTTTCAAAGAGAAAGACTCTTACAAACAGTATTAGAAAATCAGTACTTAAAACTAATATAAAGAAATGCAAACAAGCTATTGCAAGCAATGATTCAAACGCTGCAGAAGCTCTTAAAATTGCAATAAAGACCATAGATAAAGCAGCAGCAAAGAACGTTATTCATAAAAACACCGCTGCGAGAAGAAAATCAAAGCTTGCCAAGGCATTAAACGCTGCCGCTAAACAATAAAAACGTACTGGATAGTACGTTTTTTGCTTAAATCCTGATTTCAAAAGCTCACGGGTTCTTTTCCCGGAGCTTTTTTATGTGTCTTTTTATTCAGCCGCCAAATTGCAAATTAGTATTTCAACAGCTGTTCTGTCGTTTATCTTACCCGTCTTTATTGAAAGATCCAGCTCAAGGGCTTCCTGTACTGCCTTTTTAAGTTTATCCAAGGAAAAACAGTCGGACTGGCGAATCATTTTATTGACGGCATAGGGATTTACGCCCATTTTTGAACACGCCTCTTTCCCATCCATACCTTTGCTGCGCAAAAGTTTCAATTCCAATAACTGTTTTAGTTGCTTTGCTATCATAAATAAAACCTTGGGCATGGGTTCTTTTAAAATAATCATGTCATTAAGGAGCTTCAAAGCCAAATCAAGCTTTCTTTCCGCTATAGCATCAATCAAATCGAATATTCTGCTTTTTATAGATTTCGTGCAAACCTTTTTTATATCATCAACATTAACTTTAGGCCTTTCACCCAAATAAAGAACAACCTTGTTTATTTCGTTCAGTATTTCAGTCATACCTTCCTCACATATATCTATAAAGTATGACGCCGTACTCGCATCAATCTCCTTGTCGTAGGACTTAAAAACCCTAACAGCCCACTTTACAAGTTCGGGCGGCTTTTGAAAAGGAAATTCCACCATCATTCCATGTTTCTTTATAGCACCTGTAATTTTAAGTCTTTTATCTATATCCTCCTCATAAAAAACAAGGCAGGTATAATTGGGCATACTCTGCAAGTATTCAATCAATTCATCCTTTTTGCTATCCTTTGAGGTTTTTGACTTTTTTGAGCTAAATAATTCCGACTTTTTAACAACAACCAGTTTCTTTTCGGCAAAAAACGGCATCGTCTCACAGGCTTCAATAATCTTTGAAGCCTCAGTTCTTCCCTCTATTACTACTTTATTTAGGCCTGTTGTGTCATCTCTTAGAATAATCTCTTCTATTTTGCCCAGGTAGAATTTCTTCAGGTATTCTTCCTCACCGTAGAAAAGATATAGCTTGTTTAAGCTTTCGTTTTTTATTTCCAGCTTTAATTTGTCTATACTCATTTTACTCTCCCAAAGTCTTTGAATTTCACCAACAACATAGATTATATATTTTCCGAAGTATTTGTTCAAGCCCGGCTCAAATTTGAAAAATTATTATTTTCGCAATATTTTCGCAAAAATTCTCTTGACTTATATCCGAATTTCAATTATACTATTCATTGCCGTCACAAAAGGCTGTGAAAAATGTGAAATTCATTGCATTTTGTGGAATATAGTTTTACACGGGCCTTTAGCTCAGTTGGTTAGAGCAACCGGCTCATAACCGGTTGGTCCGGGGTTCGAGTCCCTGAAGGCCCACCAACAATAAGTGTTTTGCCCAGATAGCTCAGTTGGTAGAGCAGAGGACTGAAAATCCTCGTGTCGCTGGTTCGATTCCGGCTCTGGGCACCACAATATTCATTAACTTAATATTATACATGGAGGGATTCCCGAGAGGCCAAAGGGGGCAGACTGTAAATCTGTTGTCACTGACTTCGATGGTTCGAATCCATCTCCCTCCACCAAAAACGGTTAGAGTTTAAACTCTAACCGTTTCTTATATTTATCCACGTTTTTGCCACTAATTCATTCTCGTCAGGCCTTGATGGAATTAACAATCTCTTTAAACTTCCTGCCTCTCTCCTCAAAGCTTTTAAACATATCAAAGCTGGCACTTGCCGGGGACAAAATTATTGTATCCTCAGAGGAGGCAAAACTATAAGCAGCTTGAACTGCATCTTCAAGCGAACTGCACTTTAAAACCGGAATATCGGCGCCTTTTCCCGACCTTTCCGTCTCATCCTTCAATGCCTTTTCTATTTTAGGAGCTGTCTGCCCAATCAAGACAAGGCACTTTACCTTTTCTGCAATTACCGGTCCTAAGGCGTCATAAGGTATTTTTTTGTCATAGCCGCCGGATATTAAAATTACTTTGTCCTTAAAGGAGTTCAACCCAGCAATCGTTCTCGTGGGACTGCTTGCTATGGAGTCATTGTAGAATTTTACACCGCCAATATCCCTTACAAGCTCAATCCTGTGCTCAACCCCGGTAAAGGTCGTTGCAACCTTTTTTATAACGTCTTTGTCGACATAATCTATTACAGCAGCAGTTGCCGCAAGGAAATTCTCTATGTTATGCACTCCCGGAATAATAATCTCATTAGTCCTAACAATCTCAGTTACCGATTCGCCGTCTTTAAAAACAAGCATATCGTCCTTTAATATTGCGCCCTTTTCAAGATTGCTTTTTCTGCTGAAATAAACCACATTTCCTTTTGCCTCATCTGCAAATTCGCGGGTAATGTCATTGTCAAAATTAAGTACCAGCTTATCTTTTGGCGACTGGTGTATAAAAACATTCTTTTTGGCAAATACGTATTCATCCATGGATTTATGTACATCCAAGTGGTTGGGTGAAACATTTGTAACAACCGCCACATGGGGACTTTTAGTCATGGTATGCAGCTGAAAACTGCTAAGCTCCAGTACAACTTTGTCCGTATCCTTTATTTCATCAATCTTACTTAATAAAGGTATTCCTATATTTCCCCCCAGCCAGCAATTATAGCCCTGCTCCTTTAGCATATTGTAGATAAGCGTGGTGGTTGTGGTCTTTCCGTCGCTGCCCGTTACGGCAAAAATCTGCGCTGGACAAAGCTCAAAAAAGACTTCCATCTCGGAGGTCACCACAGTCCCCTCCTCCTTTGCAGCCAGAATCTGGGGAATATCATACCTCATTCCCGGAGTTCTGAACAGTATGTCAAAACCTTTTAAATTGTCAAGATATCCTTCACCCAAACTATATTTAATATCCATGCCCTTAAATTGTTCCAATAGAGGCTCCAGTTTTGTTTTGTCCGACTTGTCAAAGGCTGTGATATCCGCACCGAGATTGTACAAATAAGAAATTAACGGAGTATGGCTGATTCCTATACCCAACACGGCAACTTTTTTATTTTTTATTTTGCTTTTGAAGTCATTTAATTTGCTATTCAAAATATTTCCTCCATTTTTTATTTCAAGTATATTATATGGTAAAAACCCATATAAGATTATAGATAAAAATTTTTTATATATAAAACGCCGTTTACTACGTTCTTTTTCGATTATTGCGGTACATATAATGCATTAATGTCTTGTCGAATTTTCTTACCCACTTTTCAGAGCCGATTTTTTTGGAAAACTCTATACACTGTCTTAAAAAAACCTCTTCGCTTTTTATCTTGCTGTTTATCATTCTTTCTCTTATTGACATAAAAGTACCGTATTTGTCGTAAAGAATGATATTTTCACGGCATATCATATACAAAAACGTTCCCACCATTTCATCTTTGTATAATATTTCCTCAAATATTTCCGGAGTATAATTCAAAACATTGACATTTAGATATTTTTCTTTTAAAAGTTCCAACTTGACAGTTTCATTAAACAATATAAATTTATCGAGGGAAGTTTCATTTAAATTGCAAGTTTAATTGCCTTACAAAATCTTACAGAACCCTGTTTTAA
>NZ_DAORXT010000002.1:0-73909 GCF_035371925.1 Acetivibrio sp.
TCCATTCTAACTTATTTCTGCTGTTTTGTCAGTCTTAATTTCTGGTATCATTATATTCTTTTCTACTGAACATAAGTTATCAATCATACACTATTGTAAAGTAATATAATACAAATAATATAAATACACTAGACAACTACTAAGCATCTTTTTCGTAATCATTAGAGCTAAACTTTCAATGGTAATCAAAAGTTGTTACAATTTCATACTCCATCTGCAAACAAACACATTATATCACAATATGTTTATTTCATCCAATATAGTTATGCTTAATAATAAATTGAACCAAAGAATACACAAATAGACAACAGAAAAATCAAAGCACAAATATAAATCCACCTGCAAAACACTTAAACAGGTGGATTTAGTCATTCATAATATTATACTACTGTTTCACTCCGCACTCACAATCTTATAATATGTTCGTGCAGTCAGCCAATACACAATACCGTATATCACAGCAAATCCCAATAAGGTTCCAAGCGTACAAAGCATCGTAAGTTTGTTGTTCGTAAGAGAAAACAGACTTAGAAGCTGTATCATCAGCCTAAAATCAAAGGCCACATGAATTGCTGCTACTATCAATGGTGCAAAGAAAACTATCAGAATCTGCATATTAATCGATCGCTTAATTTCCTTCTTGGGGAGTCCAACCTTTTGCATAATCTCAAAACGTTCCTTATCCTCATAGCCTTCAGAAATTTGCTTGTAGTAGATAATCAGAACCGTTGCCATGTTAAAAAGAAACCCTAAGAACAGTCCGAGGAACAGAAAGCCACCGCTTGCTGCATAAAAATCAGTCGAGTTTTCCACTCTTGTGTTTACCAAAAATTCTTTACAAACTCCCATACTGTCTGCTGAAAATAAATTACCAATCTCCCGGGCACATTTGAGTTGATTATCTTCGTTAAGATCGGTATCAATTATTGCTACCCATTTTATATCACTGGCCGCTTCACCATAGGCAGACTTCTGTCCCTTATACAAAGCTTGAAGCACCTCATCATCCTTCACTACTGCGTAGCCGGTATCGACTATTGCAGTTATATCTCCAAACGAAGGAAAGCTTTCGATACGTTTTACTATGGTAAATTCAAAAGAATAATCTCCGGCCTCTATGCGAAGGTTTTCTTTATCTTTCAATGTATCACTGAAAAATAGAATTTCATTCTCTTCCAAATCTACCTTTTTTCCGGTAAACTTGGCATAGTCCTCTCCGGTTATAAAGCATAGCTGTACAAAACCGGCATTAAAACCTTCTGTAATAGTAGTGTGGTAATAATTTTCGCCCCTGCCTGCCGCAAAAGCCAGATAGGTGTAATTCTCTAATTTGGTTATCTTCCCATTGTTTTTGCTTATGATATCCTTAATATTTTCTATTATAATATCTTTTTGAAATCGGTTTTCCGTTTCGTTATTTATAGCAATTTGCGGTACAATTTGGCCCGGGCAAAATCTATCAAGCATATTCTCCGTACCTAAATAAAGGGAAAGTGTACCCGATACCATAACCAATACCATCGTAGACAATATGCAAATATTTGCAAGACCTACAGCATTCTGCTTCATGCGATATAACATTCCGGAAATTCCAATGAAGTATTTGGTTTTATAATACAGCTTTTTATTTCTTCGAAGCTGTTTTAATACAACGATACTTACAGCCGTAAACAGGCAATAGGTACCTATTATCACAAGAAATACAGCTAAAAAATAGATCATAATGGCCTGAATTGCCGTTTTTGTAGTTAGGGCTATATAATATCCGGCACCAAGGGACAGGACACCAATCAGAGCCAAAAGCCATTTGGTTTTTGGTTCCTTTTCCCCGGCACTGGAGCTTTTAAGCAATTCAATGGGCTTTGCTTTGCGAATCCGCACCAGATTAAATAGCAGGGTAATAGCTATAATTATAGAAAATAATATTGCCGACGCTTTTATAGCCTCAATAGAAACTGTAAAACCGAAAGGTACATCGAATCGAAGCAGTTTAAACAACGCAAGGGTTACCAGCTTATGAAGCAGTATACCGCAAAGTAATCCTCCACCAATTCCAATGACGCCTACATACAGGGACTCGCAGCAAAGGAGCCATGCAATATGCCGTTTTTCCATTCCCAGCATATTATATAATGCCAGCTCCTTATGACGCCGCTTCATGAGAAAACTATTGGTATATAGCAGAAAAATCACAGCAAATATACAGATAATATTTATCCCCAAAGACATCATCAGTTTGACATACGCCGCACCCCTAAGCTTCGCTACCCCTTCATCTGAGGCAATGGCAGTTATGATATAAAAACCTGCCACTGTGCCGATAATAGTTAAAATATAGGGTAGATAAAACTTGGCATTTTTCCGGATGTTTTGCCACGCAAGAGAAGGAAACAAACTTCTACGCATTTCTGTCACCTCCGGTAGTGAGCAGAGTCAAAGTATCGGAAATTTTCTGATACATCTCATCATAGCTGCAATTGCCCCTATATATCTGATGGTATACCACTCCGTCTTTAATAAACAAAACACGTTTTGCATGACTGGCTGCTTTAACCGAATGGGTCACCATAAGAATGGTCTGTCCGTCCTCATTAATTTTGCCAAACAAATGAAGCAGCTGATCCGTCGATTTTGAATCCAATGCTCCGGTAGGCTCATCTGCCAGTATAATCTGGGGATTGGTAATAAGGGCACGGCAAACTGCTGCCCTCTGCTTTTGTCCTCCCGACACCTCGTAAGGGTATTTCTTTAGAATATCTGTAATACCAAGTTTCTCAGCCAAAGGCTTTATCCTTTGCTCCATTTCCTTATAATCCTTGCCCGCCAATACCAAAGGAAGAAAAATATTGTCTTTGAGCGAGAAAGTGTCCAAGAGGTTAAAGTCCTGGAAAACGAAGCCTATATTATCCCTACGAAAGGCTGAAATATCCTTATCCTTTATTTTTGTCATATCCTTGCCCGACAGCAGCACATCTCCGCTCGTTGGCTTGTCCAAAGCCGCAAGGATGTTTAAAAGAGTGGTTTTTCCCGAGCCGGATTCCCCCATGATGGAGACATATTCGCCGGCTTCTACCGAAAAGCTCACATCGGTCAAAGCCTGCACATGATTACCGCCAAACCGTGTGGTATATATCTTTTTGAGATTTCTTACTTCCAACAATGCCATTATAACAACCTCCTTAAAGCTTATACACTTATTTTAGCGGTAATACCCTCTTTCGTGACATCGATTCAGCTTACAATATCGGTTCTGTCACTTACATTTTTGTAAGCTTGAATAATAAAAATGACAGCATCAACTCTATATACCTATTCCTGAAAACTTGTGCTCATTTCAATACGCACTGTTGTGCCTTTTCCGATTTCGGATTCAAAGGAAATGCGATGCCCAAGCTTTGTCAATATCTGTTTTGTAAGATATAAACCGATACCCGATGCCCTTTTGTCAATTCTTCCGTTATAGCCGGTATAGCCCTTTTCACAAATACGGGGTAAATCCTCGGGAGCAATACCGATTCCCGTATCTTTTATGAGCAATATGGTCTCATTTTCCGAGTCGATTAAAATATATCCTTCATTCGTATACTTAATTGCATTGGATAATATCTGCTCTATCGCAAAGCAAAGCCATTTCTCGTCGGTCAACACCTTGTGTTTCAGGTTTCCCAACTTTACGCTGATTTTCTTGCGGATAAACATCGGTGCATATTTACGCACCGATTGTTTTACCATATCCTCCATATCATATTCTTTCAGTACAAAATCCGTACTGTTGCTTCCCACACGAAGATAAGCCATGACCATCTCTACATATTGCTCAATCTTAAACAACTGTTCGGTGAGCTCATAATGCTGCCGGCTCTCTTCACTTTGAAGGATTAACCGCATGGCAGCAATAGGTGTCTTGATTTGATGAACCCACAGTGTGTAGTAGTCCAACATTTCTGCTTTTTCCCTGTCGCTTTTGGCAATGTATTGCTGTTTATCATTAAATACGGCCTGAATTAAAGCCATATAGTCCTGTTCAATCCGGTTTACAGCCTTCGGAAGCTGCTCTATTGAAATGGCAATATCCGATTGAAGCTCAGATAGCCTATGATGTTTCTTTAAAAATATAATATAGTCGTAAATTCCAAATACCAACACTACGACAAAGCACAGCAAACTTGCATAACCTACTGCCTCCAAAGGCAAATCATACAGAGAAAATACCGCAGCAAAAATTAATATAAAAATAAAAAGCATTATTATGAGATTTCTTTTTGATTTCAAGTATGCGAATAGTATCTCCATATTATTCCACCATATAACCCAAACCCTTTTTTGTTATAATAAATTCCTCTATTCCAATGCCGGCAAGCTTTTTTCTAAGCCTTGCTATATTTACGGTTAATGTATTCTCATCTACAAAATCATCTGTCTCCCAGAGACGATACATCAAAGTATCCCTGCTTACCACCTTGCCCCGTTGCTCTAGCAATACTTGTAAAATTCGAAGTTCATTTTTCGTAAGGTCCAGTTTATCTCCTTGATACAGAAGTGAACAGTCCGATAAATTAAGAACTACCCCCTTGTGCTCCAATACATCCGTTCCATAAGTAAAATCATAAGTTCTTCGAAGAAGAGCCTGTACCTTTGCCACCAAAACCGTCAAATCAAAAGGCTTGGCAATGAAGTCATCCGCACCCATATTAATAGCCATGACAATATTCATATTGTCCGATGCTGAGGAGATAAAGATAATCGGTACCTGCGATATCTTTCTAATCTCACTGCACCAATGATACCCGTTATAAAACGGCAAGGATATATCTATAAGAACCAAATGGGGAGAAAACTCGGCGAAATCCGAAAGTACATTCTGAAAATCCGTTACACAGCGGGTTATCATTCCCCAAGAGGCCAGATGTTCTTTAATTATGTTGGCGATTGTCGTATCGTCCTCTACAATAAGTATTTTATGCATTCTTTTTCACCCATGGTACATACTATTTTGTTTAGTATTTAGTACTTTTATTTTTTCCTATTACTAATAGCAATATTTTATTTGTTATTATCAAAGGAGTCAATTTCCTCTTTATTTTTCGCATTTACTTGTCCAAAATTATATCAATTTGACTAAGAAGTTTAATTAGCAGATTTTAATTTTTTATTTTATCTCTAATACCGTTAATTTTTACTATGTTTTTGTAATTGCAACCGTCAATACCAACAAAGCCTGTATACCTGCCTAATTGTAAAATAACCGAAACTTTTTGACGATAAAACCTATGACAGCAAAATAGACTATATAGTTTGTGTATGAGGAAATGCTTAATGTCTTCAATCATAACCATCAAATATTTCAAGCTTTTTCTTGTTTCTATTGTTGCTATACTCATTGCAGCAATACTTGGCGAAAATATAGTTTTCGTAATTGATTTTCCCTCAGTGATTTTTCTCTTTGTGGGCACTGCGTTACTTACTCTTATTGGTTATAAAAAGGGAATATCTAGAGAAAAGTTATTTGATAACATCAAGCGCAATTGCATCATCACCGGCTTTGTAGGTTTTTTTCTCGGTTTTTTGATGGCATTGTGTACAACAGCCAATCTCGAAGATTTGTCGGTAAATATTGTTATAAGTATGTTAATTATTTCATATACCTTTTTTATATCTTGGGATTAATGCTCTTAAGTTAAAGGCCATAAAATCTATTCCAAATTCCCCCGAAAACTCAAAAAATTCAGATGTAAAACCTCCAATAAATTCGGATGATATTTACAATCAGTATTGTTTGTCGGAAAGAGAAAAGCTCATTGTAGAAAAACTCATTCAAGGTGCCAGCAATATAGAAAAAACATGACAAGAAACGATATATTTATCAGGATTAAAAGGTACAGTATATACAGTGGCTGGCTCACGGCTTTAACTGGTATTATATCATATTTAGGGGGGCTTTCCAGCACATTTGATGTCAGAATATTGGGTATATGTATTTTAGGGCTGTCTTATGGGTATGTTGCAAGCTTTATTATTGATTGCTTTATAGAATAGTACTATAAGAAAATGCTTAAAATTTGCGTATAGAAAATCAAAAATCTCCTTCTTGGCAAAAATTGTGGAAGCGATATCCAAGGAGGAGATTTTTAATCGACTTAAAATTACTTGTCAAGAAGGCTCGTTGTAAAATTAAATGCAACAGGTAAAATCCTTAAGAATGTTTTTTACTACACTCCTCCGCTTATTCTATTTCCTTCAAAATTCTACTGAAAAACTCCCGGGTTTCGTCTTTATCATTCATATTAAAAATAACAACACCCTTATTAGTTTCAAGATAGATGAAAGGCGGGTTTTCAGTATCAACAAACAATTTCCCCGACCCCAGTTCCTTTGTCCTAAAATATCCCTTTAATTTTGAACCTATAGCCGAACCGTTGGTACGCATCTCAATAGTTGGCAGCTCTTCCTCCAAGCTGACATTCTCAATGGATTCCCATGTATAAACATCCCCGTACATACCATGGATTTGAATACCTTCTTCAAGAAAACTTATTTTTGCCGGCTGAAATGCAAAGTACAGCGCAACAGTCACAAAGATTAATGTTACAGCACAAATAACGCCGGGAATCACAAGCTGCTTTTCCGCACCCTTTCGGAGCTTTCCATTTTCGTCATAAATATTTCCGTCATACTTTTGGGCCTTAATCAACATATAAAATGTTGACACCATAAAGAACCCAATGAACAAAATCAAGGTTTTTTCCGGCTCAAAAGCATAAAAAAGGCCGGATGCAATAGATACACCGCCGTTTACATAAAAGTATATACCTATCAGCCGTCCAAGGCCTTTTGTATCCACATTTGCTTTTTTCTCTTCAGGCATGGTGTTATATCCGGAGATTAAAAAATACCATTTGAATACATGAATTGTCATCCCCATCAAGATAAGGAATGCACCCATTATTATAAAAAACCACATAGCAAACCTTCTTACTAATAATTATCATAATTTCATTATATCACATTATACCATTACTATGCTACTTACTCGTAACAAATAGTATATGAATAGTGAACTATGTACTTTTATAAGAAAGTTTTGCAATAGATATAGCCCATATTGATTTTTTACGAATAGAATCTACTCAAAGACAAATAATTGGCCAATTGCACCAGGATATTCAGCAATATGCATATGAAAAAAGAGCCAAGAGGAATAATCCTCTTTGGCTCATCTTCCGTTTATGAGAGCCATAACCTCTGCCCTGGTCCGGGCATCGGTTTTAATGATACCTCGAAGTGCTGAAGTTACGGTTTTTGAACCTGCCTTTTTTATTCCTCTCATAGTCATACACAAGTGCTCAGCCTCTACCACTACTGCCACTCCCAAAGGATCTATGGTGTCCATTATAACATTGGCAACTTCACTTCCCAGTCTCTCCTGAAGCTGAGGCTTCCTTGCAATAAGGTCAACTATCCTGGCAAGTTTGCTAAGCCCCATAATCCTGCCCTTCCTAGGGATATAAACCACATGTGCCACCCCTATAAACGGGAGCAGATGATGCTCACAAATCGAGTAAATAGGGATATCTTTCACCATTACCATTTCTTCATGGCTTTCCTCCTGAAACACCTTCACAACCGACTTTGGATCCTGATGGAGTCCGGCAAATATCTCTTCACACATCCTTGCCACACGGTCGGGAGTCTCAAGCAATCCTTCACGGTCAGGGTCTTCTCCGATACCAATCAATATTTCCCTTACGGCAGCTTTTATACGTTCTTTGTCTATCATAGCAATACCTCTTTCTATTTATTGAATATCAGTAACTGTTTTCTATTTTGCGTTACTTTCCTTTATAACATTATACTTCATAAATAGAAAAAGGACAAAATCTTTTATCCGACACTCTGAATTACAGGCCCGGTTGCCATAGTATTCTCCGCAAGCTCTCTGCGAATCCGTTCCACAACTTCTACAGCCCTTTCAAAATCTTCATAAAACATAACTATAAAATCTCCGGACTGTGCATCAAGAAGTGCTTTCTCGAGGGCTCTATCCTCGGAATACACTATTTCTACATTTTCCTTTCCGGTTCCGCTGCTAATAACTGCATCGTAAAAAATCCCGGCAACCTCTCCCGGCTCCCTTCCTCGAAGGTCATCATCTTCTTTTATATAAATTTTGGAGAAATACTTACTGCATATTTCTCCAGCCTTGTATATGCTGGAATCGTCCCTGTCACCCGGCATGCCTATAATCCCCACAAGCCTTTTTGCTTCAATCCTGTCCAAAAACTTCATGACCTCGCTGTATCCCGCCGGGTTATGGCTGTAGTCAAGCATTACCTTGAAATCGCCCATATCCACAATATTAAACCTTCCCGGATTGGATTTAATATCGGGTCTGAAGGTTGCCAGCCCTTTCCGTATTGCTTCAACAGAAAGGTTTAAGCCATACAGCGCAGAAGCAGCCGCAAGGGAGTTTTCAATATTGCATTCGACTATTCCTCCGTAGGTTATGGGAATCTCACTGACATTCATAAGTGCTTCGGAACTTTTCCCGTTGTATATAATAATCGTATCTTCATCCACATACAAAGCCTTTTTGCCCTTTTTCATATGCTCCCCGACAATGGGATTGTCGCTTTTTTTGGAAAACAAGATAATTTCACCTTTTGCTCTCTCCATGAAATACCCGACAAATTTGTCATCGGCATTCAATACAGAATATCCATCGGGCTTTACCGCCTCGATTACCAAAGACTTGGCAAATGCCAAATCCTCAAGGGTATTCATTCCGTCCATCCCAAGATGATCCTCTGCAATATTGGTTATAACTCCCACATCTGCAAGGTCATACCCAAGGCCTTTTCTCACAATTCCGCCTCTTGCAGTCTCCAACACCGCGGCTTCCACTTCCTTTGATGCCAATACCATTGCCGCACTTGCCGGTCCCGCGTTGTCCCCTTTGAGCACACACTCATCACCAATATAGACACCGGCGGTGGATGTCATTCCCACCTTTTTCCCAAGACAAGCAAGAGTATGCCTGATCAATCGTGTAGTGGTCGTCTTTCCGTTGGTACCGGTAACCGATACAATGGGAATCGAATGGGGCGCAGCTTCCGGAAACATCATATCCAGTATGTCGCCCGCTACATTCTTAGCCTTTCCTTCTGACGGAAACAAATGCATCCTAAGTCCCGGAGCCGCATTTATTTCAATTACTGCACCATTATTGTGAGTTATCGGTACCGATATATCCTCAGCGGTAATATCCACACCTGCAATATCAAGCCCGATGATTTGGGCAGCTCTCACTGCCATATCTGCATTATACGGATGTATCTCATCAGTACATTCTCTGGCAGTTCCTCCAGTACTTAAGTTTCCATTGTATCTTAGATATATTCTTTTGCCCAAAGGAGGTATATGACCCTTGTCAACGCCTTGGTCCTTCAAAACCTTTAGCGCTGTAGCATCCAATTTGATTTTTGTAAGGGGCTTTTCATGGTCATCTCCCCTCAAATTATTGGAATTCTCAATTTCAATAAGCTCCTCCACCGTATGGATACCATCCCCCACTATAAAAGGAGGCCTTCTTTCGGAGACTGCCGCAACCCTGTTGCCAATTACCAAAACCCTGTAGTCTTTTCCTTTCACATATCTCTCCACCAGGATCACTCTTGAATACTTTTTTGCTTCATTATACGCAATCTCCATCTCCCGTTCGTTTTTAACATTCAAGGTAACCCCTTTTCCCTGATTGCTATCCAATGGCTTTATTACAACCGGGAAGCCTATTTCCTGTGCTATTTGCAAAGCACCTTCAAAACTGTAAGCCGTATCACCGTCAGGTACGGGAATTTTACTTTCCGTCAAAAGGCGTTTTGTAAGCTGCTTGTTTCCTGCCATATCAACGCTGACACAGCTCGGAAAGTCCGTCAAAGAAGCCTGAATAATTCGGGAATACTTGCCGTATCCCAGCCTTAGAATACTGCCGTCGCCTATTCTTGTGACAGGTATTCCCCTCTTTTTTGCCTCTTCATAAATCGCTTTTGTACTAGGTCCCATATCCGTCTCCACTGCAATGGCCCTTAAATTGTTTAAAATTGCTTCTATATCAACTTCTTCATTTTGTACAAGCTTTAAAATAATGTTTACCGCCGATCTTGCACATTCTACAGCACACTTTTCGTTCTTATATTCAAACACTATGTTATATAGTGAAGGTTCCTCAACAACCCGTGTCTTGCCATAATTGACCTCATATCCCAGTATATTTTGAATCTCTATAATCAAATGCTCGGTTACATGTCCTATATACGTGCCTTCATTTAAACGTTCTGCAAAACCACCCTCATATCCCAGAGAACAATAATGTTTTTTCAAACCGGGAAACATAGCAAGAAGTCTTTGGTTAAAATTTCCCAAGTCCTTTGTAGGTGATTTGTACAACTGCCCTACATCCAATGTTATCTTAACAACTGGCTTGTGACTGTAAATGTTTCTTCCTGCAAAGCATTGTATACTTTGTATTTGCACTTTCCTTCCTCCTAAATAAAAAAGCAATTAGAGTTTTTTATCAGTAAGACGTAATACTTCTCTTTTTTTCATGTCAAATCCATATCCGCAAGGCAAGACATGCAGCGTTACTCCGGAGATTGCCAGTATTTCATCGGGATTGAGCTCAGATACATTGGAACTCTTTATTGTGCTGCCGTCAATAACTGTGACGGCATTGCTTCCTAGCACCTCAAAATGGGCATCGGGGTACACCCTTATGGCCGTATCCTCGTCTATCCCTATTCCCAGCATAAAGGGGTTCTCCGCCACACCGCAAAGAAGCCTTCCGATTCTTCCCCTTTGGTCAAAATGCTGGTCAATTATAGCTTCTTCAAGAAGTCCCAATCCCGGAGCCATCTTCATGGTGCATTTCCTTGCCGGCTCATTGTCTTTTCCTTCAACTACCATTGTGTTGCTCATAACAGAAGCCCCCGCACTTGTCCCAACAATCAACACACCTCTTGAGTAAGCCTCATGCAGAGCTTTATATGCCTTTGTACCTCCGAGAATGCTTGTTATTCTGAGCTGGTCCCCTCCGGTAAAAAATATTCCTCCGGAATTTTTTATTCTTTCGGCATTCTCATCCAAGTTTGCCTCATTGCGCGAATTCATATTCAATACATCTATATCCTTTAATCCCAGTGTTTCGAATACCTGTCTGTAGTTGCTTCCGACCTCCTGAGGCTTTTCGGTGGCTGTTGTCAATATCACCAAGCTGCCTTTCCTTTCCCTGATGATGTCGGCAACATGCTTTAATATGGTTTTTTTTCCAGCTTTGTCCTCTGCACCGCCAATTATAATCAAATTTCCCCTTACTTTCTCACCCATTACTTCCTCCAACTTTTGTATATAAAATACTTGGTAGAAATTCCTTTACATATGTCATCAATAAAAAAGCAAGGCTTTTATTTCTCCCCTTGCTCTTTTATTACGGACTATATGCCAAAATAGCGTCTTGCATAGTTCATTATCACTCCGCTGAATATCAGGCCTATACCCATGAGGATAATACTTGACACTATTAGAGGCAGTCCGGCTTTGCTCCCGTTTTTGGTTGCCAGTATGCCCATTATTACTCCCACCACTCCAAAAATAAACGGATATATAACCAAGGACAGCAAAGCCGAAATCCATCCTATTGCCAGCAAGACTATATTGCTCCTGGCGCTTGTCTTTTGAATATTTATTCTTTCCATAACATCACCCAAGTTAGTATTTGCACGTTTTAATACGGCTATTCATTATCCCATGCTTTTTAACATTACTAAACCCATTTGCTTTCATAGCGTCCCTTCCTAAATACCTTTCCGTTGTCCACAAACTGCTCGCCGTTTACAAATACCTTGTCAAGTTTTAAGTCTTCTTTTTCAAAGACTAGTATGTCCGCATCGCTTACCGGCCTAATAACACCTTTTTTGGGGTACAGCTTAAGTATTCTCGCCACATTCACGGTGACGGTCTTTAAAACCTGCTCCATGCTCAATTTATTTGTCAGAATACTGTTCCTTATGTCATTAATAAGCTCATCTGTGCTGCCAATCCCTAGGCCGTTCCCGTTCTTTGCCGGAATGCTGCCATTGGCATCCGACGACACAGTAACCCTGTCCATATCCACTCCGGCGTCTTCTAGGAGTTTTAAAGCATCCGGCACCGCATATCCGGTCTCATTGGTCTCTCCGGCCGTCAAGTCTATGTTTCCGCCCTTTTTGGCATATTCTATTGCCTGGGAAAATAAAGTCTTGTTCCTGTTTAAATGGGTGGGCACAAACATCTCCATGGGAAAATCGGAATCCTCTACAAGCTCAATAACGGGCTCAAGCCCTTTTTTTCCGTCTCCCACATGTATATGGACAACTCCGGCCTTTTTCCCAATCAATCCTCCAATCCTGGCTTCACTGGCAACAGCTTTGAGCATGTCCGTCGAAGGATGGGAAGACCTGTGGTCCGAAACAGCTATCTCACCGACTCCAATAATCTTGTCAATCAGTGCTATGTCGGACATCACACTTTCTGTAAGGGTAGCTGTGGGAACCCTGTAGCTTCCGGTATATATATATGTATTCAGTCCTTCTTCCTCCAGCGCCCGTGCCTTTGCCAAAAGGTCCGATATGCTTCTGGTTATACTGTCAGCTCCCAATACTCCCACAACTGTTGTAATACCTGCCCTAAGGCATTCGGATAACATAATTTCGGGTATTCTGCTTCCGGGACCTTCCTCCCCTCCTCCGCCTATAATATGGATATGCTGGTCAATGAAGCCGGGACATACTATCCTTTCGCTGCAATCAATAATTTGAAGGTCGGGGATAATGGATTCATCTATTTGGTTTTCCAATTTATAAATTTTATTTTGGACTACTAAAATATCCTTTTTTCCGACAAATTTCGGCGTATAGCATACTCCATTTTTCAGAAGTTTGAATACTTTTTCTTCCATTTCCTAAAAGCCTTTTCTACACTTTTATTTTTCTGTATATCTTAAAAGGTATAATGTGCAATTTTATTGAGAAAATACTTAATTTTGATTTGAAATTTTTTCAAGCACGCAAATTTTTTTGTCGAAAAGTTAACATCCATTCGACGAAAATTCATATTATTTACTATAATTCTATTAATTAAAGTTGATATATTCATTTATATTTGCTAAACTAAATTTAATGTTTTATGTAAATCTAGATGCTTTCTTGTTTGCCTCTCTATTATAGAGGTATAACAAGAGAAGAGGGTACCACATGGTACAATCTACTCAAAAATACAAATATAAAAATAAGTGTAAAAGGATGGTCAATGTGTCTTCAGATTTTGATTTTTTAACCGCAAAACAAAAAAAGGTATACATGGTCATTGAATCTTTCATCAAGTCCAAAGGTATACCTCCTACCGTAAAAGAAATTGGTGAACTGGTAGGTGAAAAAACCCCCGGTGCAGTGCAGGGAATACTTAACCGTTTAGAGCAAAAAGGAGTCATCAAAAGAGAGGTTGGTATGGCAAGATCCATACAGCTTGTTAACAACAACTCCCAATATGCACCTCATGTATATTTACCAAAAATTAAGAAAGTAAGCCAACGCAATGTTAACGACCTGCTTAGCATCTACAACATCATCAATTACATTCCTGTTCCTTCCGAATTATTCCAAGAAAGCAGCGATTGCTTTGTAATTGATTGTCCGGACAACAGTCTTTTGGAAAGCGGAATCAAGTATGGCGACTTGCTTGTAATAAGCAGAAATTATGAACTAAAAGACGGAGATATCGTTCTGATATTGTATGAAAACCACGTTCTTTTAAGATACTACACTCATCACGAAAATCCCGATTTAATCACTTTAAAGGCTGATAGCGAATTGCTGGGTAAAGAAGTATTTAACAGAAATGAAGTTACAATAATCGGAAAACTTGTTGGTAAATATACAAAATATTAAGATTTTTCGCTTTGGCCTCTTTCATTTCATTCCAAGAGGCCAAATATAAAGGCTCCGGATAGCTATCCGGAACCTTTATATTATATGTGCTATGTAATTTTCAGCTACTCAAAATTCTTATTTTAATTTTGAAATTATCAATCTACCCATTTCCTTGGTGCCGACCACATTCTCACGAGGAGTATCCGGCGATGCGATGTCCGCTGTTCTGTATCCCATGTCAAGCACACTTACCACAGCATTTTCAATAGCATCGGAAACATCTCCAAGGCCGAAGGAGTACTTCATCATCATAGCTACGGACAATATCGTGGCAATAGGGTTTGCCTTGTCCTGCCCTGCTATATCCGGTGCGGAACCATGTATCGGTTCATACAAGCCCAATGAGCCTTCTCCAAGACTTGCCGAAGGAAGCATACCTATAGAGCCGGTAATCATGGATGCCTCGTCGGAGAGAATATCTCCAAACATATTTGATGTAACTATAACATCAAATTGTGCAGGATTTCTTACCAGCTGCATGGCAGCATTGTCCACATACATATGATTAAGCTCCACTTCAGGATAGTCCTTAGACACCCTTATAACTACTTCTCTCCAAAGTCTTGAGCTCTCCAGTACATTGGCCTTATCCACGGACATTAGCTTTTTATTTCTCTTCATGGCCGTCTCAAACGCCAGCCGTGCAATTCTCTCTATTTCAAACTCACTGTACTTTTCGGTGTCAAAAGCAGCCTGGCCCATATTTTCTGTCTGTACTCTTCCTCTTTCACCGAAGTACATACCGCCGGTAAGCTCCCTTACCACCATTATGTCAATACCGTCTTTTACAATATCGGAGCGCAAAGGCGACGCACCCTTGAGAGCCTGATAAATAACCGCGGGCCTTAAGTTTGCATATAATCCCAGTGCCCCGCGTATTCCGAGAAGACCTGCTTCCGGCCTTTTGTCTCCCGGAAGATTATCCCATTTAGGTCCTCCCACAGCCCCAAGCAGAACTGCATCAAAAGACTTGCAGAGCTCCAATGTCTCTTTGGGGAAAGGTTCGCCGGTGGCATCAATGGCACATCCGCCCAACAAACCCTCTTTTAATTCAAAACTGTGATTGTATTTCTCACCTACAGCTTCAATTACCTTAATCGCTTGTTCAATAACTTCCGGTCCTATACCGTCCCCCGGAAGAACTGCTATATTATACTTTCCCATATTATGCCTCCTTGCTTCCCAGCTGTTTTTTAATATACCCGATAAGGCCGTCGGCAGCTATTATTTCCTGCATAAATTCCGGAAAAGGTACTCCCATATATTCCTTGTTCTTTGACACATTCACAATCTTTCCGCTGTCAAAATCAATACTTACAGTATCGCCGTCGGATATATCCTTTGCAGCTTCAGGACACTCAATAATCGGAAGCCCTATATTTATCGCATTCCTGTAAAAAATTCTTGCGAAGGTCTCGGCAATAACGCAGGATATTCCCGATGCCTTTATGGCAATAGGCGCATGCTCCCTGGAGGAACCGCATCCGAAGTTTTTGCCTGCAACCATAATATCTCCCTTTTGGACCTTTGATACAAATTCTGTATCAATATCCTCCATACAATGCTTTGCAAGCTCGTTGGGATCTGAAGTATTTAAATACCTTGCAGGTATAATTACGTCCGTATCCACATTGTCACCGTATTTTATTGCTTTTCCCTGTGCTTTCATTTTACCACGCTCCTTTATCTCAACATATTCTACTCTATGGCATATTGCTTAGACTTAAATTTCATCCGGTGAACCGATCCTGCCCAAAACAGCCGATGCTGCCGCAATAGCCGGACCTGCGAGATAAATCTCGCTTTCAGGATGTCCCATTCTTCCAACAAAGTTTCTGTTGGTGGTTGCCACAGCCCTTTCTCCTTTTGCAAGAATTCCCATGTGTCCTCCAAGGCATGGTCCGCAGGTAGGAGTACTTACTGCAGCTCCCGCATCAATAAATATGTCAAACAGTCCTTCATTCATCGCCTGCTTCCATATCTTCTGTGTTGCAGGAATAATTATGCATCTAACATCCTCATGCACCTTTCTGCCCTTTAAGACTTCTGCAGCCACTCTCAAATCCTCAATTCTTCCGTTGGTACATGAACCGATTACCACCTGGTCAATTTTGATGTTGCCCACATTGTCAATGGTTCTTGTATTGGACGGCAGATGAGGGAACGCAACGGTAGGTTTTACCTGTGAAAGGTCAATCTCGTATGTAGCCACATATTCTGCGTCGTCATCAGCCTTGTATACCTTATACGTTTTTGTGGAATGTTCCTTTACATACTCAATCGTTTTTTCGTCAACTTCAAAAATTCCGTTCTTTCCTCCTGCCTCAATAGCCATATTTGCCATTGCAAACCTGTCATCCATTGAGAGGTGAGCCACACCGTCCCCTGTGAATTCCATGGAGCGGTACAGGGCACCGTCCACTCCTATCATACCGATTATGTGAAGAATTATGTCTTTTCCGCCCACCCATTTTCCGGGCTTGCCTTTCAATACAAATTTCATAGCCTCAGGCACCTTGAACCAAGCTTCTCCGGTTGCCATTCCGGCTGCCATGTCGGTACTTCCTATTCCTGTGGAGAAAGCTCCCAAAGCTCCATAAGTACATGTGTGGGAATCGGCACCTATTACAACATCTCCGGGCACCACAAGTCCCTTTTCCGGAAGCAGCGCATGCTCCACACCCATTTGTCCGATTTCGAAAAAGTTCACTATTCCCATTTCTTTTGCAAACTCTCTGATGAACTTGACCTGTTCTGCAGACTTAATGTCCTTGTTTGGCGTAAAGTGGTCTGGAACAATTGCTATTTTATTTACATCGAACACCTTGTCGACACCAATCTTTTTAAATTCCTTTACAGCCACAGGTGTTGTTATATCATTTCCCAAAACCATGTCAAGCTTTGCCTTTATAAGCTGACCCGCCGAAACCTTGTCAAGTCCGGCATGATCTGCAAGTATTTTCTGCGTCATAGTCATTCCCATAATCTACTACCTCCTTTAAAATATGATAAAGCTCTAACGCCTTTTTCCTTTCATATATTAATACTAATTATAAGTTATGCCACTTTCATTTTCTTCTCGATATTTATCCTAATTTATGAGCCTTTTTTAATGTTTTTTGACTTGCACATTCTTCCGGTACTGGAGCGGGGTAAGCTTTACATACTTTTTGAAAATATCGTTAAACCTTTGCTGGTTGGAAAATCCGACACTTAGAGCAATGTCGCTTATTCTGTTGTTCGTATCCCGAAGAAGCTCCTTCGCCCTTTCCACCCTTACTTTCAAAAGGTAATTTATCGGACTTATGCCCATTTCCTCCTTAAACGCCCGGGTAAAGTAGCTTGTGCTCAAAAAAACATACCGGGCTATATCTTTTAGGGAAATATCCCTTTCATAATTATTGTTTATATAGCTTACAGAGGCCTGTATAAGCTCCTTGAGCTTCGGACTTTTGTTCTTTATACTGTTCTCCCATTCCATCTTTAAAGCGCGGGAAATAAGCACAAAGAGCTCCATAACCAAAAGATAGTTTAAAAATTCACTTCCTATATCGGGATTCTCCTTTTCATTGAGTATCCTGTTTAGAAGAACTATAATATCGTTTTTTTGGCTCACTTTAAGCGTTATGAAAGCTCCAGTTTCCTTGCTGCTTACGAAATCCAGGAAGTTTTCCAAAGAGACATCGGAGTATTGACCGTCAAACCTGTTTATAAATCTAAAGCTCAGGACTATAAACTCGCATCCGGACTCGGACTTGACAATAAATTTGTGGGGCTGATTGGGCTTTATTATAATGATGTCATTAGGGCCAATCTCCGCAGGATAACCCGCTATTTCAAAAACCGCCTTACCCCTTTTTATATACACCATCTCAAAGCATTCATGCTTGTTTGGCTCCATATGCCAGCTGGTATCATGAAACCTCTCAATGGTCTTCACTATCACAGGAATAAAAGTTGATGAACTGAGAAGGCTCTCCCATGCCTTTGGAAGAATATTATTATTATCCAATTTCCCCACCCCCATTAACCTTTATAATCCAGGTATCAGCTGCGTTCTATTTCATCTTCCTGTTAAGCCCGGACATCCTGTGGGCCTTAAACAGGTTAAAAAACCTTGTTCCATCGCCGTCTGGCGTAGATATTCTAAAAATACCCTTGTTGACCTTTCTGGCATCTTCAATTGAATAAAAGGCATTCGAATTGCAACCTTCTATTATTTGAACAACTTCCTGCAATTCCTTGCGTTTAATAACTGTATAAATTATCTTTACATCACCATTTTTACCCTCTGCATCCACAGCCGTAACACCAAATCCTGATTTTGAAAGCTGTTCTTTGAGCTCGAATTCGTTTTTATCCACGATAATCCTTACCACAAGAGTCCCTATCGCAAGCTTTTCTTCGATAATTATTCCGACAAAAGTGCCTGTGGCAAAACCCAATGCATAAGCAAAGTAACATACAAAATTATTGAGATTCTGCATAACCTGGCTTATTGCCACAATCCACACCAGTACCTCAAAAAAACCCAGAATGGGAGCCAGATATTTTTTTCCTCTTGAGACAAATATAATCCTGATGGTTCCTATTGTTACATCGATAATCCTCGAGAAAAAAATAAGCAATGGAAGGATAAGCCAGTTGAACAGTCCGGAACTCATTATATCCTCCATATTAATCGAATCATCCTCTCCACTTTGTGTTACATATAATTCTATCTTATATGTTCTGTAGCGGTCAACCTCCTATTACTTCCAGACAAAACCCCCAAATTCAAGCTCTGATTTAAAAATTATAAAGTCTCATTTTCGGTTCTAAGTACCCGATTTATAAAGATACTTCAACACCTTTTCATACTTCAAAATCAAATTTGTTTTTTGTATAATTAATTTGTATCATCAGGTTTGTCTTTCTGCCCGAAATACTTCTTGGATACTTAAATAAAAAAACAAGGCAATTTTGGAGGAAATATCTATGAGGGTTACGGTTTTGACCTATTCGCGCCGGAAAAGTCATTTTATAAGAAAGATTATATTTTATATTATTCTGCTTGCTTTAATTTGTTCTATTGCGGTTTCGGCCGTATCGGTTTTCGCAGGTTGGAAATTAATCCATCCGAAGAGATTAAACATTTTGGACTTTTCAGCGAATATTGTTCCTTCCTATACCGATGTTTCTTTCAAGGACATAACCGGAGAGCTTACGTTAAAAGGGTGGTACTTTAGTGTAACCGGAAGCAACAAGACTGTAATCCTTGCCCACGGATACGGGAAAAACAGGCTTAATTTCGGTGAAAGCACCATACATCTTGTAAAAAGTCTTCTCGATAAAGGCTATAATGTGCTTGCCTTTGATTTTAGAAATTCGGGAGAATCCGACGGAAACACAACAACCTTCGGGGTTTATGAAAAGAATGATTTGCTTGGCGCGATTCAATATGCCAAAGGCAAAGGCTCCGAAACAATAGTTCTCATGGGATTTTCAACGGGTGCGTCAACATGTATTCTGGCAGCTGCCGAAAGCAGCGATGTTGATGCGGTAATAGCAGACAGCCCGTACTCTGACCTTGACGCTTACTTTGAGCAAAACATAAACAGCTTAACTAAACTTCCGGCAATTCCGTTTAACAAACCGACAACGCTTGCAACATTTTTTCTGGCAGGTATCGAGCCCGATGAAGCAAGCCCGGTAAAGGCCGTACAGGCTGTTTATCCCAGGCCGATGCTTCTGATCCACAGCAAGGACGATACCAAGGTGCCTGTTGAAAACAGCCGCTTGATATACAAAGCATACGCTTCCTACACAATTACATTTTGGGAAACCGGCGGCGCAGACCATGGAGAAATCTATCAGTCCGACCCCAAAGAATATATCAAAAAGGTGACGGACTTTCTTGAAAAACTGTGACAGCTTTAAAACATGTTTCTTTTGTAAAGAAATATTCCCACGGCAATAGAAATAACTGTTGAAATTCCAAGTATACCCCAAAATGCAAAGGGCGTATTGGCATCCAAACCAAAGGGCAGCTGTACGTTCATGCCAAAGAAACTGGCTATCATAGTGGGTATCGCCATTATTATTGTAATCGATGTCAAAACCTTCATCACGACATTCAGGTTGTTTGATATTATTGAAGCAAAGGTATCCATTGTGCCGCTTAGAATAGAGCTGTAAATGTTGGCCATTTCAATAGCCTGCTTGTTCTCTATGATTACATCTTCAAGAAGGTCCTGGTCCTCTTCATAGAGTTTTATATATTTGCCTTTTAAAAGTTTTTCCATAACTATCTCATTTGATTTTAATGACGTAGTGAAAAACACAAGGCTCTTTTCCAATTCAAGCAGCTTGAAAAGCTCTTTGTTTTGAAGAGACTTGTGCAATGAAGTCTCCGCCTCATAAGATTTTTTGTCAATATGCCTCAGGTATCTTAGGAAATCCTTTGCAATCAAATACAAAATCTGCAGCGTAAACCTTGTCTTTTTAAAAGTAAAATAGTCTTTTACTTTCTTCGCCTTGAAGTATTGAATCAAAAAAGTCTCCTTGCTGCATATGGTAATAAAGTAGTCTTCCGATATTATAATTCCTAAAGGTATGGTCTCATACTTTATATCTTTTTGATCTTTGTCCTCATACACATACGGAATGTCAACAATCACCAGTGTCTGGTTGTCTTCAACGTCTATTCTTGGTTTTTCCTCCTCGTCAAGAGGGTCCCTTAGAAAATTGGGATGTATATTAAGGCTGCTTTCAACAAAGTTCAACTCTTGCTCAGTAGGAGAAACAATATTTACCCAGCACCCTTTCTCAAACTTCTCTATTTTAACCGGAAATTGATCTGTATCGTAGGATTTGTAGATCTCAATCATTGCAAATCATCCCTCTCATCCCTCTAAAAAGGCATAAAATAAAACTTTTTATATTTTCTCCTATTTATTCAAATAAAAAACTTCCAGACGAGTGGAAGCTATAAACATATTAAAGTATTATTTTTAATATATCTTTCCCTCGTTGAGCTTTAGCACTATACAGCTTAGGCTAACAAGACCAGCTGCATTAAGCAAAACCTTAATCCGGTAGTGCTTGTTAACCCATTGGCGTCTTTCGACGTTTCCGGGCAGCAGCGTCTTTCTGTATAGGAGCCTCACCTAACAAAGATATTTAATTGCCACTATTATTATATTCAATAAAGTATACTAATGTCAACCGTCAACATAATTTTATGAAACAAATAATGAACCAAAATAAAAACCCCGGAAAAACCCGAGGTTTTAAACTATTTCTTTTTGTCAAAAAAGTATGAAGGCGGACTTACCGAAGCAGCCGAGCTATAGGCAGAGCTTATTCTTCTGCCTTCTCTTATTTCCCTTATTTTAGCTCCAAGATAATTTAAAAGGTTGTCTGCCTTTTCTTTATTTTTCTTTTCAGCTTCGCTTATTTCCCTCAAAAGCTCCACTATCTTTACGACTATATCCTGTAACTCTTTTGCACCCTTTACGCCTAATCTTCCGGCCTCATCCAAGCTGCTTATCCCAAGCTTTTGCTTGAATGCCGTAAAGCACGCGTTGAATTCGTCGTCCAAACGGTTGATTTCATCGATTTTAGCCTGCTTTTCATCAATAAGATTCTGAAGCCCGTCCATGCCTTCTTCGTTTATCGTTTCATTTTGAGTCATGGTAAGGGAAAGTATGTTCTTTAAACAATTAAGCTTTTTTTCAGATATTTGAACAAGCGTTTGAATATATCCTTCCGGAGTATTGATCATTAAAATCTCTCCTATTTAGCCACTTGAGCCGTTCTTGAATTCTGTTGCCTTGCAATTTTCATTGCCTGCTCCCATGTATCCCGAAGTTCCTTCGCAAATCCCAGAACTTCTTCAACAATCGCACTGTCCTTCTTTATATTTGCGTCAATAAGCCTTCTGTACATATAATCATACAAAAGCTCCAATTGATGCGCAATATCGTATTTCATGTCCAGCGTACAGCGAAATTCCGAAATAATGTCCTGGGCCTTTATAATGCTTTTGCTTGCCTTCTCAATATTTTTATCGTCCAAGGCCATTTGAGCTTGCATCAAAAACTTTACAAGGCCATTGTACAGCATTAATGTCAGTTCTTCAGGAGTGGCGGTATATACCGAATTCTCCTTGTACTGATCATATGCATTTTTTAATGCCATTAAAATCCCTCCAAAGGTTTATAAGTTGTAGTCCTTCGCTCTGCTTGTTTATTTCACAAATCAGCCTCGATAATTGCTAAATTGCTGGGTCAACCATGATGACTGGCTGTTCATTGCATCGAGCATTTTCTCCATAGCAGCAAACTTTTTGTAATAATATTCCTCTTTTTCATAAATCTTTGCCAATAAATTGTCAATCAGTTCGTCCTTTTCCTTCATTTCATTTACTAAAAGATTGTCATATTCCGTCATATCTCCTACCAAGCCTGCTTTTTCCAACAAAACACCTTTCTTTCCGCTGGCATTTCTTGTTGTCCTTATGTTGTCCTGAAGTATGTCATAAATTCTCTGGGCTATTCCGGATTCTTTATATCTTACTGACCTTTTATCGGAATCATTCAAAGCCTGGCTGTATGTGTATTGCGAACTCTGAGTAAAGAGTTGTACCACTCCATCATAATTATCGGTAAGAGCAGCTCTAAGCTTTTCCTCATCTATAACAAGCTTGCCCTTGTCCTGGTATAACCCTGTTGTAATTCCTATCTGGTAAAGGCTCAAGGAACTTCCTTCAACCTTGTCATATAATGCTCTTCTAAGACTTGTCACGATATTTTCCAATATGCTGTCGCTTCTTAGCAAACCTGATTTGGCCTTTTCCTCCCATCTCCTTATATCATCTTCAGTCATTGCTTTCTTTTGGTCATCTGTAAGAGGAGGATATTTCCTGTCTCTTTCTTCGGTAAGCACAGAGTTGATTTTAGATATCATATCATTATAGCTGTTTATAAAATTCTTTATATTCTCAACAACACCATCTATATCTGCCTTAACGTCAATCGTCACCGGTTCGGTAGTAACTTCCTTTAAAGTGTAGGTTACTCCGTCTATGGTAAATTCATTGGTGCCTCGCTTCATGTCAGTGACTCCATCCAAGGTAAACTCAGCATCCTTGCCGGCAGTATAGGTTCCGCCCACAAGGCCCATTGCTTTAAGCAATCCATTGGAAGGATCCGTATCGGTGATTTCTATCGTTGAAGTCGCCCCCAAAGTCTTCGATTCCATAATAAATCTATCATTGAGGGAATCATAGCTTACCTTGACCCCTGCCTTGCTGGAATTAATAGCATTCATGACGTCATTCATAGTTGCATTTGCATAAGATTTACCCACATCAATAACTTGGTCATTTATGGTAAAAACAATATTGGCATTTGGGTCCGTGATATTAAAATTATTTGTAAGCTTTGAATTTAAAGATTCAATACTTATATTAAAAGCTATCCTGTTGCTCTTGTTGTCGTTGGCAGCAAATCCCAGCTTCTCCAGTCCATCCTCAGGACCTTTTTTAAATATCAGCTTGTCCGTACCGTCGCTTGAAAAAATCAGCTTGTTGCTTGAAGCGTCTTTCGTTACCTTTACAGTGCCTCCCAACTGGCTCTGAATATACGATGCCAATTCGTCCAAATCACTGTAATTCTTGTCTATTTCAATAGTTTTGTCTACTCCATTTATATTTACAATAAAGGTTTTACCCTTTTCGTTTCCGCTTAAGTCTATAACACTTGAACTTATCCCGGTTGCAGTCGCTCCGTTGGAAAATCCCAGCTTGTCCAACACATTGTTGGAATCCCCGGAGGTTAACTTCACTGTCTCTCCCGAAAGAGTTGTAAAGCTTAGTTTGGTTCCGTCATTGCTCACATGTACTTTACCGCTGAGCTCGGAATTATTGTCAATGGCCTGCTGAATTTTAGCTGTAAGATCATCTATATCTGTTGCCTCCGAAATATTTATGGTCTGTGCCTCGCCGCTTCCAACGGTTATTTTAAAGCTTCCGTTGGTGTATAATGAATAATCGGAGTTTACATCCGAGCCTCCTGTAATAAAGTTCTTTTGTCCGTCTGAAAAACCTAAAGATGAAATATAATTATTTGCGGGTTCGCTTATAGTTAATGTACTGCCATTGACAAGACATTTAAACTCTATCTTGCCTCCTGTTGTCAAAACATCGATTTTTCCTGCGCCAAAGGCTTTTCCCAAAGCTGTCTCAAGTTTTTGCTCAAGATCATTGATGTCCGCATAATCTTCCAAGGATATTGTCTTTGTAACTCCGTCCAAAGTAAAATTTAATTCTCTTCCCTGAAGAGAAGTGCTGCTTACAGTATTGCTTCCTTTAATGCCTTGAACCAATCCAGATGTTCCGACAATATTTCCCGCAGATGCCAAGGATTTCACTGTTATGGAGTGGACTTTGGAAGCCGCCGCAGCGTTGGCTGTCGCCGTCACGGCAGATTCCTTGCTTGAAGTTATCTTAAAGGATGAAAACGCACTCGTAGACGTAAAATTTGTTTTAGGCTTCAATACATTGAAATACTCGTCTGTAATACTTCTTAATTTGCTTATTATGTCCCTGTATGTATCCCTCTTCCACTCCAATATCTGTCTTTCCTGCTTTATCTTGTCAACCTTAGCTTTTTCAACACTCATCAGCTGCTCTATAATAGCATCAGTATCAAGCCCGGAAGACATACCTGTCAATCTTATTTTTCTATTAAGCATATTCGAAATACTACTGACCGCCACCAGATTCAACCCCTCTCATCAACTATGATTCCCACCATTTCCAGCATTGCCGCCACCATATCCAATATTTTCTCCGGCGGTATCTCCCTTATAACTTCCTTAGTCTCGGAATCAATAACTTTTACCATGATCTCTTTGCTTTTCTCGTGTACAGAAAACTCCAATTGCGTATGAATGCCGTTTATCGCCTTGTTTGCCTTCTCAATTGCATTTATAATTGCCTTTTGGGATAATGTCTCGCCCTTCTCATTTTCCGACAAATATGCATCTGCAAAAACTTTTTTTGCGTCCGCTGACTCTTTACCGGGACTATTGCCGGAATTTATGGTATTAGGTTGATAATCTTTACTCTGGATTTTTAAAACCTGTAAATTTGCAGCATCCATGCTATCGATTTTCATAAATAATCCCTCCGTGAATCTTTCTCACTAAGAATATCGGAGGATAATCAGAATTAATTTAGCATTAAGTTGCAAGTGTACTTCTTATCCATTCTTCAGTCCTTTTTATACCTTCCTCTAAAGATACTTTAGGAGCCCATCCCAAAAGCTCTCTAGCCTTTTGGTAGTTGCACAGAAGCTTTGATATCTCGCTTTGGGGATGAATATGGGGAACATGTACTATTTTTTCCTTGTCTTTAGCGATCAAAAGTGCAAGGTCATTAATGCTTATATCCTTGCCCAGCCCGGCATTTACTATTTCCCCATTTACTTTGTCGGAATAGCCGGCCTGCACCACAAATTCCGCACAGTCTTCAACGTAGAGCAGATCCCTGGTCTGAAAACCGTCCCCATATATATTGAGAGGAAGTCCTTCCAGATTTCTCTTTATGAAAATAGCTACAACGCCGCCCTCGCCGCTGGATTTCTGCATGGGACCGTAAGTATTGAAAGGACGAATAACCACTGCCGGAAGCTTATAGGCATACCAGTAGGATAAAACCATATTTTCTCCGGCAATCTTGCTGCCAGCGTAAGGTGAAGCCGGTTTTGTGGGATGCGCTTCGGTTATACCCTTTTCATCGTTTGCCCTGTCATATACCATGCAAGTACTCATGAAAACAATTTTGGTGTTGTATTTTCTGCATTGCTCCAATACATTAAAAGTTCCCACCACATCATTTTGAAATGTTGTGCCCGGGTCGTCAATGCTGTCCTGTACGTTAATGCTTGCCGCTAAGTGATAGCATATGTCAAACTTGTTTTCAAAAAGATTATCCAAGATAGAAACGTTCTTGATGTCTCCTTCAACGAATCCTGCAAAATTGGGGTTTTGCATAAATTCTTCGATATTCTTGCGTTGGCCGTTTGAAAGGTCGTCCAATACCCACACCTTGTGTCCGTCATCTAAAAGCTTTTTAACCACCCAACGTCCTATAAATCCGGCTCCTCCCGTTACCAATATATTCAAATCAAATCACCCTTTCTATATAATATGTTTTTGAAGTACATCCTTAACATTTGAAATTACATACAAAACATCTTCCTTTTCCATTTTGGGAAACAGAGGAAGGGTTATTATTCTCTCATATAAATCTTCAGCATGAGGACACAAACCTTTTTTATATCCCAGTTGTCTGTAAAACGGATGATAGTATACAGGAATATAATGAACATTTACTCCTATCCCTCTGGCTTGAAGCTCTTCAAATATCTTTTTTCTGTCGCAGTTAAGTCTCTCTAACTTAAATTTTAAAATGTACAAATGCCATGAGGAATTTGTGCCGTCAAGCTGGTATGGAACAACCACCTCATTAATTGACTCAAAAGCTTCTGTATAGAGCTTTGCATAATCTCTTCTTAACTTAAGAAATCTATCGGATTTCTTAAGCTGGCTTACACCCAATGCAGCCTGGATATCTGTTATTCTGTAATTATAACCGAGATACTGTTGTTCATAATACCACGGGCCGTGATTTTCGGTTAAATCTTCCTTTTCCCTTGTTATTCCGTGTGTTCTGAAAAGAGTGAGTTTTTTGTACAGCTCCTCACTGTTTGTAGTAATTGCACCGCCTTCACCGGTGGTGATATGCTTTACAGGGTGGAAGCTAAAGGTGGTCATATCAGACAGACCTCCAATTTTCTTACCTTTATACTCTGCTCCAAGGGCATGGGCTCCGTCCTCTATTACAACAAGATTGTATTCCTCGGCAATTCTCAATATTTCGTCCATGTCACAGGGTTGTCCGGTAAAATGCACCGGTATGATTGCTTTGGTTTTTTCGGTAATCTTCTTCCTTATTTCTTTAGGATTTATATTGTAGGTATCGGGATCAATATCAGCAAATACGGGCTTTGCCCCCATGTACAGCAAACAGTTGGCAGAAGCGGCAAAAGTAATGGGAGTCGTAATTACTTCGTCTCCCTCTTTTATCCCGGCGGCAAAGCATGCCGCATGAAGTGCCGCCGTTCCGTTGGATATGGCAACAGCATACTTTGCGCCGGTATACTGCGCTAAATTTTCTTCAAATTCCTTTATTTTGGGGCCTGTTGTTAAATAATCCCCCTTCAATACTTGAACTACAGCATTAATATCATCTTCATCAATCCACTGACGTCCATAGGGTATGAATTTCTTCTCCGCCTTCTTGTCCATATGTATTTCTCCCTGTAAAATGTAATTTATATTATATTTTTTCAATAGGCTCTCTTATTTGTTATTTCTTTGCCACCACATGATAATACGAATTTAGTATAGTACGATTGTTTTCTGTATATTCATAGTCATCCAGCATCTCTATACTAAGTTCGGACATTTCATACATTTCTATAATATCTTTTTCGTCTGCAAAGAAATAACAGCATCCTTCCCGGCCAGTACCGGTTTCCAACTTGTATAGCCCTTCTCCCATATCTATCCCTCGTACAAAGAGGTGATCCCTTTTGGTCCTCCAGTTGGCCCATATTTTCCCGCCGGGTTTGAGTACCTTTGCCAAATTTGCAAGTATCTTGACATTGTCTGATTTTCTATTATAAAACAGGCTGCCCACTGCTATAATACCGTCCACACTATTTTCCTCAAGCGGCACTTCAAACCCCGTATTTTTTACAATCCTAATACTAAGATTTTCTTCCATTGATTTATGCCTAACCAAATCAAGAGCCTCTTTTGTATAATCCATTGCAATACAACTATAGCCCTCTTTGCTCAAGGCAATCGCATTCCTTCCCGCACCACATCCGTAATCTAAAATTATGCTTCCCGGCTTATAATTTCTCTTTACAAATCGTAATACATTCTCGTCCGGCCATATCAGATTGGCACGTGCGATCTCGGCACCCCAAAATTTTTTAGTATTCTCAAATTCCAAATTCATATCATCAGCCTACTTTTAACCCATAAATTTTTGATGCAATTCTGCTGCATCCTTTTCCGTCTACTAGTGTTCTCATTTTGCTTGACATTTCATCTAAAGCTCCGTCTAAAGAGGCCAACGTTAAAATACTATCCAATAATTTTTCAAAAAAATTGTCTGTCCGAACATCTCCGGCATATACCAAATAGCCGTTTTCTCCTAAGTATTTTGCTTCCGAAATTTGATTGTCCACCATTGAATATATTACAGAAGGTATGCCTAAAGCACACAACTCATACATGGTTGTGCCTCCTGCCGATACAACCAGGTCATGTGCTTTCATTACATCCGCTATTTTATCGGTGGATGCCATATATGTAATATGGTCATCTTCATTCTTACAAGCTTGATGCCCCGCAATCTCGCTATATGTGCCAATTACAAATGTAAATTTAAACTTTTTTAAGTCATCTCTGGATTTAATCTCCTTGACTACTGATTCGACAACATTAAGGGGATCCCCTCCACCCGTAAGGAATAATATTTTCTCTATAGTATTATTCCTCTCTAATTTAGGTTTACCAAACTCTTTTCGCAAAGGAACATACTCTGTTCCCAACAGCAGTTCTACATTTTTTGAATCATAATTCCGTTCATAAAAACTTTTATCATAATCCACATTGTAGTTTATCAGCAAGTCTACAGGCATAACGCGATTTTCACAGTAAAAGCAGCCTATTTTTGCAAACTGTCTTAGAAAAGACAGATATTCGTACGTTACATAATAGCTGTCGGCTATCACTATAGAAGCTTGCTCCGTTTCTATAATTTTCGCCATGGATTTGGCAGCATATAAAGAGTAATCTTTATATGCCAAACCCAAATTTATCACTTCTTTTTTGCGCATGGCAAAAAAACGTTCGCTGTCTTCATCGGAAACTGCAAATAAACATTGTGCATCATAATTGGAGCTTAATTCGTTTGCAACAGCCAAACATCTTGCTGCATGCCCTTGTCCTATATTTTGATTTGCATCTACTCTAAAACATATCTTTTTCATTTTTCAACATAGCATCTGTATATTTTAATAAAACCGTATTTCCCTCATATTCTCCAATAACAGGTTTATTCTGCCGTCCCTTGGCATTTTCTGCAATAAACTTAATAAAATTCACGCCACATTCATATGCGTGAGGATATCCTCCTCCAAACCTGGGATTTATCTCCAAAACATTATATACCCCGTTATATTTAAACACATCAATATCTATCGGACCTCTAAAGTCAAATTCCTTTATAACGTCTTCTACCAGTTTAAATAATTCTTGGTCTTTTATAGATTTTGACTTTTCCGTTTCACCGGCTCTCATTCTAATCTTTTCTTTGACAAAAATAGCGATAATCTCTCCGCTAATGAAGTCAACATATGCATCAACTCCATACTCTTTTACCTCCAGATAAGGCTGGACAACAAGCTCTTTCTGTGAGCATTTTGCAAACTCTGCAAGCAGCGGCCACGAATCAATTTTAAGCATTCCTACACTTCCTGCCCCAAACCTGTCTTTTGCTATTATCGGCAAAGTCATATCTTTTATTATATCCGTCTCTGAATTATAATCATATGTTTCCACGCAAGAAATGCCCTTTGATAGAAGGGTTTTATACAACAGATATTTATCCCTGCATATTTTTAGGGTCTCGATATCGGATATCGCAACCAGAATGTTCAGATTTTCAAATATAGCTTTGTTTTGAGATATAAGCTCTATTTCATCTTCTTGTAGAGGAAGTATGACATTGATTTCTTCCTTTTTGCAAATATTAATTAACATAGGCAAATAATTAGTGTCATGCATTCTCGGAACTATATAGTGATTGTCTGCCATATAGACAGCAGGTGCATATATACTGCTGTCCGTAGCCACTACCTTGTCAAATCCGTTATTTCTGTCTTTAAAATAGTTTATCAACTGGCACCTTGTACCGGCGCTTAAAATAAGTATATTCATCAGCAAAACGACCCCCTTTATGTTCAATCAATAAACTTCCACTGCAAAGCAGTACCTTTTTTCAAATCACGATTTACCCTTTTGCCTAAAATTTCTTCATAATACCTGGTATGTAACCCATAACCCGGACGTATGGATTTTACATTCTCCGGCGTAAGAGTCTCTCCGGCTGCCACGTCTTTTACTATATACAGTGAACGCGACCTCTTCTTGCTCATCTTTTGTCTGTCCGTAAGCTCATATGTCACGGTGCCGAGGGATTTCTCCACATTCCTTATGTCTTGAACCATTTTTCCAAATTCATCCGGTTCCATGGAAAAGTTTGAATCCGCTCCTCCATCTTTCCGTGACAATGTAAGATGCTTTTCTATTACTTTAGCTCCCAATGCTACAGCAGCAACCGACACACAGCTTCCCAAAGAATGATCGGACAATCCCACAACACAACCAAAAGTCTCTTTCATATTCACCATGGTCTTAAGATTAATATCTTCATATGGAGTGGGATACTCGGAAACACACTTGAGTAAAATAATTTGGTCATTTCCTGCCGCTTTGCATGTTTCAATTGCCATCTCAATGTCGCCGAGGTTTGCCAAGCCGGTAGAAATAATAATGGGCTTTCCTTCAGAAGCTACTTTCTTAATCAACGGAATGTCATTTATCTCATAAGAAGCGATCTTGTACGCCGGCATATTAAATTGTCTGAGGAAATCTACAGAAGATAAATCAAAGGGTGAAGAAAACATTGAAATTCCTATTTCTTTCGCATAATCAAACAGCTCCTGATGCCACTCCCATGGAGTATATGCTGTCTTGTACAATTCAAATAGATTCATCCCTTCCCACGGGCTGCCCGGTGTACATAAAAACTCCTCCCCGTAGCAATCTATAGTGATTGTGTCGGGGCGGTATGTTTGTATTTTTATTGCATCGGCCCCGGCCTCTTTTGCAGCTGAAATAATTCGTTTTGCCCTGTCCATATCCTGCAAGTGATTTGCTGACATCTCTGCAACAATATAGACTTTACCGGACTTTAGCAAATCATTACCGTCAAGAATCACGCTGCCCATCTTTTTTCCCTTCTTTCTCAACCCACAATTTGTATTTGGCTTCGGCAATCAGCCAATCTTCCTCTGTATCAATATCTTGAACTGACATGGGTGACAAAATTATCGGCATTATTCCGTCTTCGATTCTTCCGTTTCGCATATAGAAAGGCTTTACGTTATATATGTAAAACTGACCTGCATCATGATATAATTTTTCCAAGTCCTGAGATCTGGTATCGATATACTCTTTGTACTTATAGCTTATAAAACCGTTTTCATCCATACTATAGCATCTCTGCGGAGGATAAGAAAATTCAACAACAGCAATAACTTCATCGGGCTTATACGTATCCATAATTTTTACTGCGTCTCTTATAAGCTCCGGTGTCGTAAAGGGTGCCGTCGGATATAAGCAAAAAACATAATCAAACTCCCTTCCAAGCTTTTTATATTCTTCCAAGACCTCCATAACCACTTGGGCTGTTGTGGCGTAATCATCCGCCATTTGACTGCTTCTGAAAAACGGAACCCTGGCACCATATTTCTTTGCAATTTCGGCAATTTCTTCACTGTCTGTGGAGACCATTACCTCCTCAAAAACACCGCTTTCCAAAGCTGCCCCAATAGAATATGCTATAATTGGTTTTCCGCAAAAATCTTTTATATTTTTCTTCGGTATTCTTTTGCTACCACCTCGTGCAGGTATGATAGCGATGCTTTTTTCCATGGAGAACCTCCTTACGAACAGAGTCTTTTTTCGTAGTTTCACTCCGTCGGCAAATCCATGTTAGTGTGAAGATATAATTTAAGCTATTTCTTTTTTCTCAATAGAAACATTGTATCCACATTATCGTTGTCAAGGTATTTGAACTTTTCTTCCTTTACCAATTCAAGAGACGGAAATCTATCAAGATACAGCTTTGAAAAGTTGGTTTTCCAAAGGAGGCTGTCGTTGCCCCTATAATTTACTTCCACATATTCATCGGCATAATACTCAAATCCCCAAATATATTCCTCCGTACAGCGGTATATCTCATCTAAAACTCGATTTATATTATCGGGAGAAATATGAATTAATACTCCATTGGTAAACACCATGTTAAAATATCCGTCTTTAAAAGGTATGTCATCCGCCATACCTTGAATTATATTTATCCCTTTAGTAAGGCTCTTGCTCTTTTCAACAGCATATTCCTGAAGCTCAATTCCATATAGCTTTGTAAAACCCATTTTTTGAAGCACCCTCAGCTGGTTGCCCACATTGCAGCCAACCTCCAGCACTCTTTTATTCTCCAACCCCAATCCGGCCAAAAACCTATTGTTAAGTTCCATGCAGCTTATACCAAACCTATTTGTATAAAGTTCGTCAAGCTCTTCCGGTCCAAAAGTACATCTATCCGTATAATCCCTTCCAAACTGGCCGCACCATGTACTTTCCTGTAAGTTATTTCCCATATCTGTTTCCTCCAAATTATTTTTAAGAATTTTACATTTTTAATTTTTCCCCGAAAAACATTATTTTTATTTGCGATTTAGTGACTTGCTATATTTTCCCGTTTCACTCTCTTGATTCTAAAAACCCTGAAGTATTTGCTTAAAGGCTAATATATTGTGAATACTTGCGATTATTCACTGTTTATTTAATATATCGAAAACTAAATCCACTCCCTTTACGACCTTTTGATTCATACTCTTCCAACTTTTAAAACCGCAATTGTATCAAACCTTTTGAAATAAGTTCCCCCTGCCGTCCAACCTCTTTTTTCGGTTTCAGGTTCATATATAAAAAACCGGCAAGAATTCCTCGCCGTCCTTTTTCAGTTAAACTTCATCACAAAGACACTTTCATTATTTCTTCGACTACACGCCTAACTCCTTCTCCATCCACCAACCTTTGCATTTTCCTGCTAATTGATACTCTTTTTTCATAATCTTTGCACAAAAGCTTAATCTTTTGCAAAATCTCCATGTTAGAGAGCTCTCCATGCCATCCCAGGTTGATTATGTAGCCTTGGGAAGACAGCATATCTACCATTTCCCTCTGGTTGTCGGCAATAACAATTGCCAAAGCCGGTGTCCCGCAAGCGCACAACTCGTACAATGTGCTTCCGCCTGCCGATATTGCCACGTCGGACTTTAGCATTATTTCCGACATTCTCAAAACATTTTCATGCAATATAACATTGGAGCTTTTTCGGGCCAGTTCCTTGAGGCTTTCCACATTAGTAAAGCCGCTGCCTACAACGATATTTATCCCTATATCTTTGAACTCTTCATCCGAAAGAATAATACTGGCAAGTCTCAGGCTCAGGTTAAAAGGATCCGCCCCCCCCGTCGTTATCATCATTTCCCGTACATTCCTGTTTATTATTCTTTCAGGTAAATCTTTAAACTCGTCCCTTATGAGATTATACTTCAAGCCCAAAAGCATAAGCTCGTCATTGCTGTATTTGGTGTAGTTGAAGGCTGTGGCTGTAACATTTCCGTTTATCAGCACATCCACAGGATATACAAACTTATTCACATCATCAATATAACAAAGCTTTTTTACATGCGGCTTCAGCTTCAAAAAAAACTCCCGGTTGACGTTATAGGAGTCAATAATCAGTACATCGAGATTAAATGCCTTAATCTTTCGGATTATTTCTTCTGAATCCTCTTCAAGCTCTGAAGCATCTCCATAGAAAAAGCCTTCTAAATGCCTGCTGTTTTCATGCGGCATTTCCACAACTTCAAACTCATCCTGTCGAATCTTTGAAATTCCCTGCTCAAACCGGCTTAGGAAAAAAACATTGGCGCCGGCATTTCTAAATCCTTTGGCCAGCGACAAACAACGCATTATATGCCCCATACCGATATTGCTGCTTCCATCTACTCTAATTCCAATATCCAGCATATCAACCTCTCAACAAACTTTCTCCATTCAACCTAAGAATTTTCCCATATCTTACCTGTGATTTTACAGTTACAATAATTCCATTGCCAATACCCGTCTTTTACTTACTGTTCGGGTTTTCTTCCACCAGTTCAATTATCCCCATATTCCTATTGTATAAGAATGCTACTTTAGAGGAATTAATAGCGACCGCACAGGAGGGGCTTTCCATTAAAACATAGCCTTCATTTTTCAGTCTCACAACCGCATCATCTATATTGCCGACGCTATAACATATATGATACGGAGTATTTCCCGATTTGGTAATAATGCCGTTTATTGAAGAGGCTGCATCCATTGGTGACACCAGTTCGATGCAGTAATCTCCAAGCTTCATAAATTGAATTAAAACCTTCCTCGTCTTGTCGGCAACAGTTTCCCCAAGCTTCTCGTACCCAATTTTCAAAAACTCCTCAACAGAAGCTTCCATGTTTTTAACAGCATAGCCCAGATGGTGTATTCTCACAATACCTCAGCTCCCCGAATTTTTTTCTGAAACATGTGTTTGATTCTTCCAAATCCAAAACATATTTTTTGTTGCCTGCTTTATCTACGTCTAAAAGCGTATAGCCCAGTCTTTCAAACAAATCCTTTACCGGAGCATTTTTTTCCGTTGGCCTATAATATGTAATCAATCTTTTATAACCGGACTTTTTATGTAAATCTTCAATAAACCCTATTATCTGGTCTTCAATAAACCTGCCCATAACCCTGCAGCTTAGCAAAAAAGTGTCCAGCTCAACTTCACCGTCGGTCTTATGCTTTGTTATTACAACACTGACCATGCCGTTATCCCCGAATCTGTCACTGACATAAGCCGCAAAGCCTTCAAAGCCCTCCTCATCTATCAGAGCCAAGAGTTCCTGTTCACTATACCTTTTGGTAGTCAAATTGAATTGATTGGTTTTTTGAGTAAGCTGCGCAGCTCTTTGAACATTTTCCGGACTTATTCTGCAAATCTCAATCTTGGTCTCTAAGGATTTTAAAAAAGCTTCATAAGAAGTACAGGATTTTTGTGCATCCCTTCGCTTTATATTCTGACGATATATCTCGGTTTTCACAGTATCTTCATCGGTTGTATCCAATGTATAAAAATAATTGTTATAAAGCTCCGTTGCAAAATCCACAAGCTCAGAAGTATCTTGGGGAAAATCCGGAACAGTTACCTCTGAAAGCTCCCTTTTTACGCTTTCCCTTTCTATCGGGTTATCGTCAATAAATACCATGGAGTCAAGCCCGATATTGAGTTCTTCGGACAAATCCCTTATATTTTGGGATTTCAGGTCCCAGTTTATTTTCAGTGCAACAAAGTCTTCCTCTCTTAGTACCATGTGTTTATGCTCTCTTATAACCTTTATCGCATCATCAAAATTGTTTTTGGATACCACAGCAAGTATTATCCCCAAGTCCTTTATTTCCTTCAGTTTTCTTTGAAAGTCCTTATATCTGGCACCTTCCTTGTAATCCGAAAGCTCTATTCCTTCAAGGCCGGCTTCCCCCACAACACCACCCCACAAGGTGTTGTCGAGGTCCAAAACCAGACACTTTTTTCTTGTGCCCTTAACTGAGGCAACACATCTATTAATATGCTGCTCCAGTAGTTTCTCCGCCTTCATTGAATATTTTATTCCGCCTAAATACCATAGCTTTTTGGAATAGAACTGTTCCCTTCCTTTATCTTCTATGATGCTTTTCAAGTCAAGAATATAGAAATTTCTATATTTGCCGCTCATCAAAAAAAGGCTGTCTTCCCACAAGAATTCAAGCCTTCTTTCTTCTGACCCGGACTTAGCGCATTCAATCTTTCTGGTCCATAAATCAATATTACTTACAAAAAATGTTATATCAGGATTGTTTTTTACGGCCTCTTCAATATAACTTATGTTCATATCAATAGTGTTGCTATCTTTACTTTGACCCTTGAACATTTCTTCCCCGTCAATAACAATAAAAACTATCTCCGGTCCAAAAGAATACAAGCCCGAATCTGGGTTTATTATCTCCTGTATCCATGTTCCGTATCCTTCGGTTTTGTATACATCATATAGCTTTGAGAGCCTTCCGATAAGAGAATCTAAGTTTATGTTGGAAAGCAGTGACAGTTTCAAATCACTCACTCCTTAACATAATCTAAAAAGTCACCTACTTTTTTTATATCCGGTACTTTTTCGAAAGGAATTTTTATGTTTAGCTGCTCTTCAACCTCAGCCACCAGCCTTATGTGATTTAATGAGTCCCATGCCGAAGTTTTATCCCTTGAAGTTTCAAGATTTATACTTTCTTTATCTACGTTTAATATTTCCGACACCAGTTCAATCAGTTTTTCCATATAAATCAGCACCTCCCGGTTATTGTACCTATTTTGTCGATGTCCGCTATTACTCTCAAATACTTCTCTATCTTTGGCCTCGTTTGAGCCCAAATGCTCTCTGTTATAGCCTGAAATGTTATATCCTCATAACTGTCGTTTATTTTGACATGCTGCTTTAATATACCTTCGGTCTCAAAACCAAAGCTTGTATGCAAACTCACAACCTTTTCATTACTCGACATCGTCCTGCAAAACACTTTATTCACCTTTAAATCATAAAACGCGTGGTTTAACAACGAATATTCCATAACTATTCCAAGTCCGCTGTTTATAAACTCCTGCTCCACCAGGTAATAACCGAATTCAAGATTGTTATTTTTCCTGTCGAAGTCATAGCTCAATACCCCAAAGGGTTTACTGCCCAAAAAGCATATATAAAAGTTTTTTTCTCTGTTATTTTTCAAATGCTCAATAAATTTGGCATGATCTTCTTCCGTAATAATGTCCTGATTAAACATCCTTTGCCTTACAAAATCCTGATTGCGCCAGTCCCTCAACTTTTTTACGTAAATATCGTCAAGCTCAAGAATATTTATGAAATTAACATAACCTTCTTCTAGCTTATCATTGTCCACTTTAACGGTGTCCCCCTTTCAATGTCTTCCGATGCTTTCCGGTTCAAAACCTGCTCAAAATATTTTGGCTCCAAACCGTCTGCAGGTCTTATTACCTTTATGTTTTCCTCTGTAAAGGCCTCTCCTTTTTTTATATCCTTCACAGCAAAAATCGATCTTCTGTGGCTGCGGCTTACAGCTTCATTTTCCGAAATACTGTAGCTTACCTTTCCAATTGATTTTTCTGCAGCCCTCACATCTTCAACCATCCTTTTGAACTCGTCCGGCTCCATGGAAAAGGACGAATCGGGATTTTTGATTTTTCTGCTCAAACAAAAATGTTTTTCAATAACGCTAGCTCCCATGGCAACCGCCACAACCGCAGAAACTGAACCTAACGAATGGTCTGACAAGCCCACAGGAACATTAAATGTATCTTTTAAATGGGTTATCGTCTTTAAATTCATTTGCTCCGGTACTGCAGGGTAGGCACTGGAGCATTTTAAAAGACAGAAATTATCATTTCCTTGTGCCCTAATAGTTTCCACTGCTTCTTCAATTTCTCCTAAAGTTGCCATACCTGTTGACATAATAATAGGCTTTTTCTTTGATGCGATATATTTTATTAAGGGAATATCTACAATCTCAAAAGAAGCTATTTTATAAAACTCAACCCCCAATTCCTCCAAAAAATCCACCGCCGATTTGTCAAACGGAGTTGAAAAGAAATCAATTCCTGCTTTTTCAGCTTCTTCTTTAAGCCGTCCATGCCATTCCCAAGGTGTATTTGCCTTTTGGTAGAGGCTGTATAAATTTTCTCCTTTCCAGGTACCGTTATCTATATGAAAGTATTTTTTATCAGAGTTTATGGTCATAGTGTCCGGTGTATAAGTTTGTATTTTTATGCAATCCGCACCGGCTTCTTTTGCTGCGTATATTATTTCGATTGCTCTGTTTAAATCTCCTGCATGGTTCGCAGACATTTCCGCAATAATATAACAGGGACATCCCTCACCAATTTCCCTGTCCCTGATTTTAATTCTTCTGTTTTGCATATATACCACCCCCACAACTAAATAATTTCTATATATGACTGTAAAGGACTTATCGGCAATCTCTGAATTCTGTAAGAGCTTAATTCCAAAACTTCTTTCAGAGCTATGGTTTCCCCGGGAAAATCACTGACATTTAGTTCGTCAAACCCTATTATCGTTCCTTTTGTAATGTGATTTTTTATTAATTTCAAACATTCCTTTGTAGGTTCGTAAATATCAAAATCAAAATATGCCAGTGCAATTATAGTATGGGGATTATTCTCCAAATAGTCCTTTAAGGTTACAGTCGCATCTCCTTTAACCAGCTCGTACTTTCTTATATGTGAAACCGGACTTTCCGACTCATGATAGTCCAACACCTTTTCCAAATATAGCTCATAGTTTTCAGTTACACTATAGTCGCCTTTTTTTAGTCCTTTGTCCAGACTTGTAACTGACGGAAATCCGCCAAAAGTGTCAAAACCTATAATCTTTCTGTTGTAATTGAAAGGCTCGTATATACCTCTAAAATTCTCAAACAACGCAAGGTTTTGTCCCCACCTTACGCCAAATTCCATAATTACTCCATGAACATTAATTATTTTCTTATATAATTCATGCATAAAAAGTTGTCTCGACAAGGTTTGCCTGTTGATGTAAAGTCCCAAGTTTGAAAGCAATTCGTTTTCCGGTATGGGACTATTCTTAAACAGGTCGTAGAAGTACTTTCGCATATCACGCTCTTTATTGCTGCTGTGTTCCTTTGTGCTGAAATTAGTTGCCATAGCCTATATCTCCCCTATGCATCAGATAAGAATATATTTTGACCCTCTATGCGCTAATTCTTCACTCTTTTGGCAATAACCTGTATCTCTCTTCCAACATTTATTTCAGACAACTTCTGATATATCATAAAAATGTCTTCTGTCTTCCCTATTTGCTTAAACTTCAACTCAAATTGCACTCTTTTCGAATGCACAATTTTTCCAAGCTCCTTTTTCTTAATATAATCTTCATCCATCAATAAAAACATTTCCAGCGGGAAAGAAGATGTCTGATAAACAACTTCAAATCCTGCCCTTTCAAGGAAGTTTTTAAAGGTGTCAAAGTTCCAGTAATTCAAATGGTCCGGAAAATGTATCCAATATGGTTCCGTTTTATGGTAAGCTGTATAAACCCTCTGCAAAAGATTAAAGTCGTTTGGAACCTCGATAGATAAATATCCTTCCTCAGACATAAATTCCGACTTTATTTTTTCCATAAAATCATAAGGATTCGGTATATGCTCCAATACAAAGCTGAGATTTATCAGCTCAAATTTCTTGCCAAACCTGTTTTTATCTGCAAATTCATTCTTAACACGAATCCCTTTGTCATTGCATTCCTCTGCCCCTCTTTCGGAAGGCTCTATGCCGTATGGTTTAAATCCTTCATTTTCAAATTCTTTAAGAAGCTCGCAGCTACCGCACCCAATGTCCAATATTTCTCTGGATTTTATCAGTCTTTTTATCCTTGCCACTTTTTCTTTGAGATTTATTTTGCTTAATTCATCTTTATATTCTTTTGAGTAAAATGTGTTTAGAAAATCATTGTCCGGGTAAGGATAAACATGATAAAAGCCGCAGTCTTTACATTCAATCACCTTGTATTCACTATTAATGCTGTAATAATTGTCAAACTCGTGCTTTCCGTCCGTCATGAATGAATTCCTTTCTTATGTGCTGTTATGCAAGCTTTTCTGTTCAACATTTGCATTAATCCGAGATAGCTCAGGATTCGTTTTCATAAGCTCTAAAACTTCATCAAAACCAAATTTTCCGTTATACCTGTCATACAATCTGTCATAAATTGCTGTAATCAATTCAAAGTCTTCATTCGTATCCAGAGTCCATCTTAGATTGGAGTAGTCGGTATCATTTTTATAGTAGTATATACTCTTCTCATAAGTTTCATACACATAGGGAGTAACATGTTCCCTTTGGTAATTTTTATCAGCATGAATAAAGGCATCCTCCAACACTTTGTAGGAAAACACCTCAACATCAAGCCCTCTGGGAAATGTCCTCTGCGTCAAATCATTTCCTGCATTGGTTACCAATGTGTAATTGTTAGAGATATAAAATTCCACTACCTTGTCCAACAGCACAGGATCAATCAACGGACAGTCCGAAGTAATACGAACCACCGTATCAAGGTTGTTTTCTTTAGCTGCGTAATAATACCTCGACAATACGTCATTCTCGCTTCCGCAAAACCATTTTACTCCGTTTTTCTTTGCCTGCTCCACTATTACTTTGTCCATCTCCAATGTAGTAGTGGCAATAATTATTTCATTCAAAAGCTTTGATCGCTTCAGCCTCTCTATTACATGGTCTATAACCGGCTTTCCGCACAAGTCCAGCATAACCTTGCCGGGCAGTCTGCTTGAGCCCATCCTCGTCTGTACGATAGCCCCTATTCTCATATACTCCTCCCATTCTTGCAAAACAAAAACTATTTCTTTTGCAGTAAAAACATTACATCAATATTATCATTATTCAGGTACTTGAACTTCTCTTCCTTTACCAATTCCAATCCCGGAAATCTGTCAAGATATAGCTTTGAAAAATTCGTTTTCCACAGAAGGTCACTATTTCCTCTATAGTTTACCTCCGTATACTCATCGGCATAATATTCAAAACCCCAGATATATTTACCGGTACAGCGGTATATCTCATCAAGCACCCGGTTTATATTGTCGGGAGCAATATGAATTAGTACCCCGCTGGTAAAAACCATGTCAAAATATCCGTCCTTAAAAGGTATGTCATCTCCGACTCCCTGGATGATATTTATACCCTTGGTAAGACTCTTTGCCTTTTCCACGGCATATTGCTGAAGCTCTATCCCATATAAATTGTCAAATCCCATGCTTTGAAGCATTCTAAGCTGATTGCCCACATTGCATCCTACTTCCAAAATCCTCTTGTTCTTAAGCCCCAGCCCTGATAAAAACCTCTCATTCATCTCCTGCCTGCTTATGCCATATTCTCTTTTATACAGGTCATCAAGCTCTTCAGGAGTAAATGTGCACCTGTCGGTGTAATCCTTGCCAAATTGTCCTGACCATGTGGATTCCTGCAGATTTGTAATCATACTTTCTTCCTCCCTGTTATTTTGCTGCCGCTTTCAAAGCATTATGCTTATAATGTCCTGTTTTTATAAGCTTGTCTTCCTCAAGTCCAAGCTTCAATTTGTTGGATATTCTCTTTAGATTTATTTTTACTATATCTTCTATAGCTTTACGGTCCATACCAGTAAGATTAATCCTGAAATCCTGCCTGTCGCCCGAATTTAAAAGGTATTCCTCCACATCGCAGATGGCATTGGTTTCCATTGCATATTCAAATACAGGAGTACCGGGTAGCGGTATCAGATATCCTACACTTGGGTAGATATCTGCCTCATAGCAGCAATCAAAAGTTTCTTGCAAAGTCTCCTCCGTCTCCTGCGGATACCCTACCACAAGGCTTGTCCAAACAGCAAGTCCGGCTTCTCTCAGCACTCTCGTCTGCTCAACAAATTCATCCTTCTTAAGCTTCTTATTCATAGCCCTTAAAATTTCCTGATTTGCAGATTCAAGGGAATAACCGAGTCCGACACAGCCGGCTTCTTTTAACTTCCTGGCAACGCCAATATCTTTTTCCTTGAACAAGTTTCCTCTGCAGCATGCCTTCCAAAATATTCCAAGGTCATACTCCATAAGAGTATCCACAAATTCTTCACACTGCTTTATTGAGTAAAATGTGAGTTCGTCAAATAGATTTACATAATTTATATTATACTTTTCTTTAAGAAGTTTCATTTCGTCACATACGGATTTGGGTGAACGCACTCTGTACTTATCCTGCTTAAAAACATGATAGCAAAATGTACAGCTAAACGCACAGCCTCTGGCGGTATTTACGGGCAGTGACCGAAGCTCTTCATACGGAACCGGATAAGGCTCGTTCATATATATCCTGCTTTTTTCAATATATAAATCTACATCAAACAAATCCCAGTTTATAAACGGAATACTGTCGATGTCCTTTATGGCCTCTCTTTTAGGGGTGCTAATAATTTTACCGTCTTTTTTATAATATATTCCTTTTACTTTTGAAAGATCCTCTTTATTTTCCAAAGCTTTCAAAACTTCGATATCCGTTATGTCTCCCTCGCCTATAACTGCAATATCTGCTTCAGTCTTTTCAAGCAGGAGCTCAGGTACGGATGATGCCACAGAATTTCCTACAATTATGGGCACATTTTTGTACTTTTTAATCAAACTGCACAGTTTCTTTACTTGTTTATATCCCGTTACGATACAGCCCATTGCTGCCACATCATAATCTTTTTCCCTTATCATGCTTTCAACTTCATCGTCGCTGTAGCGATAAGCATCAATATCAAGTATCTCCAGTTCATATCCGGCATTTTGGATTGCCGTTGCTATATAAGCCAGTCCTAAAGGCGGCAAAAGTGTTGGGGATTCCGGTCTTAACGAAATATTTATCAGTAGTATCTTCAATTTTATCATCCTTTGTAATTGTTTATTATAAAGCAGCTAAATCAATTTTTCCCTCACAAGCAGCTCTTTTACTTGCGATTTAGTCAGAGCCTTTTCGTTTTGAGAGCTATAATTGCTTATAACCGCCTTTCTGGCATCATTACTGTAATTCTCATCAAAAGGAGGCTTTATCACATACATATCATCCAGTTCAATAGCTTTTGTCGATTCATCCTCCGACATAAGTTCCTCATACATCTTTTCGCCGGGTCTTAACCCAATTTTCTTAATCTCTATCTTTTTAGGGTCAATATTATTCTTTTTACATACATCCTCAATAATCACTTCTGCCAAATCTTTCAAGCGAATTACAGGCATTTTCAGTACGAAAACCTCTCCCCCTTTTGCAATGCTGCATGCCTTTATGGTAAGCTCCACTGCCTGCGAAAGGGACATCATGAATCTTGTCATCTCCGGCTCGGTTACCGTAATGTATCTCTTTTCTAAAACCTGCTGCTTAAAAAGAGGAATTACAGAGCCTCTCGAGCCCATTACATTTCCGAATCTGACAGAAGCAAACACAGTATCTGTGTTTCCCCTTGCATAGTTGAAGGAGGACATAAGCCTTTCTGCCAAAAGCTTTGTCGCACCCATGGTATTGGTGGGGGAAACAGCCTTGTCGCTGCTGGTATAAATTACTCTTTTTACTTTGTTTGCCAAAGCACAGGTTATTACATTCTGACTTCCGATAACATTTGTCTTAACAGCCTCAAAGGGATTATACTCGCATACGGGTACATGCTTTAGAGCAGCAAGATTAAACACAATGTCAATGCCGTTCATTGCCCTGTCCAATCTATCCTCTTCTCTTACATCACCGATAAGATACCTGATATTGGTGTTTTCCCTGAACTTTTCTCCAAGCAAAAACTGCTTGTACTCATCTCTACTGTAAACTCTGATTACAGCCGGCTTTTCAGTTAAAATACGTTCAATCAGAGCTTGTCCAATAGATCCCGTTCCTCCAATAACCAATATCTTTTTGTCCTTAAACATGCTGAACCCCGCTCTCTTTTAGTATAGATTCAATTTTATCTTTAAAATCGAAACGTTCTTTAAGATAATCGGAAATTACATCTCTTAACTTGATATGTTTCATTCCTTCGATATAAGCTCCACCCTCGGTAGCATTTAGAAATACTCTTTGCTCATTTTCTATCCTGTTTTCAATCCAGTATTTATAACTCAAATATCCAAGGGATGTATATAGAATTTCCCCATTTTGCCCTTTTACTCTTCTCATGTTTTTTAATTTTGGGGAGTAAATACTGTTATGGCTGCCATATTCGGCGTGATTTTTTCCATCCACATATGCCAAATCCTGCCCCACTAATATAATGGGATTTCCCCCCATTTTAATGGCTACATCCAGTATGGTGGTCGCAACCGATCCTCCCGAATCCACCACATATTCCGAACCGTTATTAAACTTTCCGTAATAGGCGATAAATTTCGGACCTAAGTAGCGTGAAATGGTATATGAGGCAGCCGTTGCCAGGTAAATAAGGGGAATGCCAATATTTTCATACCCATTTATCTGGTTGTAAGTTTCCTTCTGCGGGTCAATAATGGCAAAAAAATCCGGCTCTATGTTTCTTATAAGCAGGGGTCTTAGGGCGGAGCCCGCTGCAATAATCAGCGCTCTTCCCTTTGCTTCTTTCAGCAAATCTATATTCTTATCAAGGGAAGGTCCGGTGGATACAACGATTATCGGTACATTCTTAAACTTGTCAAAAAATATCCCAACATTGGGACTGTTTAGCTTTAAGTTTTCGCTTGCATTATTACGCAGGCTATTATCGTAATCATCGGTAATACTCTTCTTAAGATTCCAGTTTTCCATTACAAATTTAAAATATTCATTTTCTGCAGGAATTGCTTTTAATGAGGCGGGATGCGTAATAAAATTAACTTTGTCAAAGTTATCGTCAATTAACTTCTTAACCGTTCTTGATATATAAGCAACATCCCTTGAGATAATCAGAAAAATGCGCGGATCTTCTAAAATAGAAGCAAGATCCACATTCTCCAATGCCAGCCTAAAGACCGTCAAATTATTTTCTATTACATACAGACTGCTGCCCGGCTCCAAAAAACCGGCAATTTTCCCGACATGATAACCAAATCCAAACCCGTACAGGATATGGATGGGAAACTCCGGTTTGTATTGTTCCCGGGCAAACCTTTCTGCTTCAACATCCGGATGGTATTTGCTGTGTAAAAAGTGGCTTTTATTCTCGCCATACAGGCTTTGAGTCATCTTCAGAGTCTTTTGGCCTTCGTTGTTTTCTATAATTTGGTACATATTTGAATCAACATGAATGTCCTTTATTTCATCATATATATCCGGATATCTTTTTTTCAGCAATTCCAGATTATTCTGCAGCATTGTCATTATCCAATACTCCCTTTATGTTCGCAAGTTGTTCCTGCCACAAGTTCACTATGGGTAACAGCTCATATTCCAATAAATCGCTAAGTAAAACATAATCCATATTTTCGTAGGCCTCTGTTATTTCCGTCAACACGGAATTTGCCTGAGAGATATCCGGTGAATACTTTCCGTGTATATCCCTTGTGCCCTCTATAGCTTGTACAAGCCATTCAATCCCTTCTATCAAATCGACCATCATTCTTGTTGCTATGTCTTCCCCACCGCTTTGGAAAAAATCTATTATCTGCTCTATTCCTTCGGAAGCTTTTACGATATATTCAGCTGCCGTACCTATAATTTCCTTTTTTAAAGCATACTGAGACATTCTGACTCCTCCTTTTTATCAATGTCTTTTATTATTTTGTTTGACAAATTATCTATCAAGGAAATTTTGTCTTTCACTTCAGCATACTGCATAAGCAATCCCTCATACAGATATTTCAACTTCTCTTGCATGTCGGACATGCTTTCAATTTTTCTTTCTCTTTCGTTCTTGATAGCCCGAATAAAGTATTTGCTTAAAGGTTCAATAAAATATTTATACAAGTCACTGCCCTCTATTTCATCTGTTAATTTGTCAATTTCTTTCCACTTGTCATCGTGGACACCTCTGATATTACTTAATATATCGAGAATTAAATCTAATCTCTTTATAGCTTTTTCTTTCATTTCACTACTTTCATTGCGAATATCTTCCAAAATTGTTCTGATTTTAGCCTTCTTGTCTTCTATATTTTCTGCCTCAAATTCCTCTTTAAATTTACTGTCCAAGGTTCCCTTAATGTCATATTCCTCTATGCAGTATGTGTCTATAATTTCTTTAAGAGGCATATTCTTCATTCCCTTTATGGGCAATCCGTCCTCAGAACCGTTCAAATATAACCTGTCGGAGTAAATTCTGACATATTCCTCAAAATAATACCTGATGGAAAGCATGCTTTGAGTTGTATACACATCATTACCGTGAATATCTTTCTCTTGGATATAGTATCTCGTCTTTTTCTCTATTTGATCACGGATAATATCGTCCTGTTCCTGCTTTAATACTGCACCCTCGGCATAACACTCCATATTTGGAAAGGACAAATTCTGACCTATAAGAATTATCGGATTGCATCCCATATATCTTGCAATATCCAAGGATATATTTGACACAGAAGAGCCGGAACACATGCATTCTGCTCCCTCTACGCCCATCTTATTGTCAACCCAGTTTTCATATCCCAATGCATTGGTCTTAAAATATATTTTCGGACCTTTATAATTCTTTAATCCGTCATAATGAACCGAAAGAGTATAAGCAAAATATATCTCATCGGATTTTACGTTATTAAATATACGGCTTTCAGGCTCACCGCCATCCACCCCAACCATAATATGGGGTGTAATCCCCCGGCTTTCCAAAATGTTAATCGAAGAACCGGCAGAAATGATAACTGCTTTGTTGTACAGCTCTTTTAAAAGATGTATATTTTTATTCAATGCCGGACCTGCAGAAACAACAATTGCGGGAACATTGGTAAAAGCAGATTTGTATCCCTTGATATGTGTGCTTTTTGTCAGCTGCCACATTCCCTCAAACAAATTGGTTAACCATGTTTCCGCAAAAAATACACTTGTATTGCCATTTATTTGATATAATCTGGAGAATTTTATATAGTCTTTTTTTAAATTCAACCACCACTCCTCATAAACTTTCCTATAACTTAATAATTCGTTAAACTCTACATTGTCTATCTGTCCCTCTTCCCTTAAGGATAAAAATACCCTTCCAATCTCTTCGGTGTTGTCGCTTATTATAAACAGTATGTTTTCATTCAATATCAAAGATGTGATATCCCTTGTATTAAGAAGCTTCAGGAACACATTTTTGTCCGGTTCAATCACAATTTTGTTTTTGTCGGGATATTTTTTTTCAAGTTCCTCCAGATGATACCCGCATCCGACACCTAAAATTGCAATTGTATCAAAACCCTTTAGATTAATTCTTTCTGCCCATCTAACCGCTTCTGTTTGGGGATCATATGCACTGTGAATGAAAAATGTGTGTTCCCCTTTTTTTACTTTAAAATTTGGCATTCCGTTTTTTGAATTTTCAAGAATAACACTGCTTTCAGACTCTTCAGTATTCAAATATTCAAAAACTTCTGCCAGACGCGGATATTTTTCTCTTAAAGCATCAATATTAAGCTTGAATATGTCGCCCATAAAGCTCCTCCTGCCTGTTAAATATTCTAAATTCTAAAAAAGACCGGCAAGAATCCCTGCCGGCCTTTTTGTTCAGCTATATCATGCCAGATTATAATTTGGCATTATAATTTAGCCCAATAACTGAAGAACTCCCTGCGGAACCTGGTTGGCTTGAGCCAACATTGCCGTAGCAGCCTGATTGAGGATATTATTCTTTGTAAAGTTCATCATTTCCTGAGCCATGTCTACGTCTCTGATTCTTGATTCAGATGCCTGCAGGTTCTCTGCTGCTGTATCGAGGTTCTTTATTGTATGCTCCAGCCTGTTCTGCTTAGCTCCGAGTTTTGCTCTTTCTTCGGATACTTTGTTAATTGCTGAATTGATTATATCAATAGTATTTTGAGCGTTACTGGATGAATCTACAGTTAAAGAAGATGCTTTTACTCCTAAGGCAGTAGCTCTCATATCTCCTATTGTGATTGAGAGAGTCTCTTCTTTGTTGGCACCAATCTGCAGTAACTTTCCGCTAAAGCTTCCAGTCAACAGATTTTGAGTGTTGAACTGCGTCTTATCACCTATTCTTGTGATTTCAGCAGCCAATTCATCAAGCTCAAGTTTGATAGCACTTCTATCCTTTGATACGTTTGTATCGTTTGCAGCCTGTACTGCAAGCTCTCTCATTCTTTGAAGTATTGCATGAGTTTCAGTCAATGCTCCTTCAGCAGTCTGTATCAACGAAATACCGTCCTGGGCATTTTTCGATGCCATCTGCAGACCTCTGATCTGCGCTCTCATCTTTTCGGAGATGGACAGACCTGCTGCATCGTCTCCGGCTCTGTTGATTCTGTATCCTGATGACAATTTCTCCAATGATTTTTCCTGGGCTGACGCATTAACTTTCAACTGTCTGTGAGCGTTATACGCCATAATGTTGTTATTGATTCTCATAATTCATTCCTCCTTGATTTTCACGGCATCCTTGCATAACCACTTTTTAATTTAACGGTAAACTGCACTAGTCGAAATGCTAAATATCGGATTAGCCCAATAACTGAAGAACTCCCTGAGGAACCTGGTTGGCTTGAGCCAACATTGCCGTAGCAGCCTGATTGAGAATATTGTTCTTTGTAAAGTTCATCATTTCTTGAGCCATGTCTACGTCTCTGATTCTTGATTCAGATGCCTGCAGGTTCTCTGCTGCTGTATCGAGGTTCTTTATTGTATGCTCAAGCCTGTTCTGCTTAGCTCCAAGTTTTGCTCTTTCTGTTGATACTGTGTTAATTGCGTCATTAATCTTCGTAATGGCCGATTGAGCATTTTTAGAATCGGTAACCTTCAAGCTTGCTATATCCAATTTTTTAGCTGTCATTGTTCCTATTGATATGGACAAGGTTTCTCCGCTATTAGCACCAATTTGAATTGTAATTGCATTACTGCTTGCCATTCCGCCGGCCAACAGTGTTCTGGTGTTGAACTGGGTTTTTTCAGCTATTCTGGTTACTTCTTCTGCCAACTGTTCTATTTCGAGAGCTATGGCACTTCTGTCTTTTGACACGTTTGTATCGTTTGCAGCCTGTACTGCAAGCTCTCTCATTCTTTGGAGTATAGCGTGAGTTTCCTGCAATGCTCCTTCAGCAGTCTGTATCAACGAAATACCGTCCTGGGCATTTTTCGATGCCATCTGCAGACCTCTGATCTGCGCTCTCATCTTTTCGGAGATGGACAGACCTGCTGCATCGTCTCCGGCTCTGTTGATTCTGTATCCTGACGACAATTTCTCCAGTGATTTTTCCTGAGCTGATGCGTTCACCTTTAACTGCCTGTGAGCGTTGTACGCCATAATGTTGTTATTGATTCTCATAATTCATTCCTCCTTGACTTTTATAGCATCCATGCAATGAGCATCTTTTTATTATAATAAACTAAACTAATTAAAATGCTAAATATCGGATTAGCCCAATAACTGAAGAACTCCCTGAGGAACCTGGTTGGCTTGAGCTAACATTGCTGTAGCAGCCTGATTGAGAATATTGTTCTTTGTAAAGTTCATCATTTCTTAAGCCATGTCTACGTCTCTAATTCTTGATTCAGATGCCTGCAGGTTCTCTGCTGCTGTATCAAGGTTCTTTATTGTATGCTCCAGCCTGTTCTGCTTAGCTCCAAGTTTTGCCCTTTCTGTTGATACTGTGTTGATTGCGTTATTAATTTTCGTAATGGCCGATTGAGCATTTTTAGAATCGGTAACACTCAAAGCAGATATTGAAAGCTTTTCAGCTGTCATTGTTCCTATTGTTATAGACAAGGTCTCTCCACTATTAGCACCTATTTGGATTGTAACTGCTTTTGAGCCTGTCAATCCACCGGCCAAAAGTGTTCTGGTGTTGAACTGGGTTTTCTGAGCTATTCTTGTTACTTCATTCGATAATTCCTTTATTTCAAGGGCTATAGCACTTCTGTCTTTTGATACGTTTGTATCGTTTGCAGCCTGTACTGCAAGCTCTCTCATTCTTTGGAGTATAGCGTGAGTTTCCTGCAATGCTCCTTCAGCAGTCTGTATCAACGAAATACCGTCCTGGGCATTTTTCGATGCCATCTGCAGACCTCTGATCTGCGCTCTCATCTTTTCGGAGATGGACAGACCTGCTGCATCGTCTCCGGCTCTGTTGATTCTGTATCCTGATGACAATTTTTCCAATGATTTTTCCTGTGCCGATGCATTAACCTTTAACTGCCTGTGAGCGTTGTACGCCATAATGTTATTATTGATTCTCATAAATCATTCCTCCTTGATTTGCGCTTTGGAATCCTTTCCTTTAAGCGTATTTGTTTTAAAAATATATGTACAGATATGGCATTTTATCTATTTGGCGCCAACATAGATAAATTGCCATTATCTCTGTACATGATATTTATCGGGTAAAATCAAACGATACTTTAATAAATTTAGCTTTTTTTTTATGGGAAATTTATGATTTATAATTAAGAAGACTTTGATTTTTTAGTAAACCATTAAATTTTCTCTTAGTTCTCTCATTGTTACTTTTAAATTTGCCCCTGTTTTTATGTTTTGAAGATTGGTCTTAGGATCAAGATATTCTTTTCTCAAATCGGCTGCTTTATTAAACTTTCCAAGTGCTTCCTCAGTCCTTGACAAATAATGTAATACTACACCTAAACTATTGTACCCTTCTGCTCTGCAAGGGTCTATTTGAAGTGCTTCTTCATAATAGAATTTTGCCTTCAAATATTCATCTGTAAGACAATTCACATTTCCCAAATAAAAGTATTTTAAAAATTGAATTTTTCTATATTCAGCGGGGTCTAAAACCTGAATATTCTCCAAGGTGTTGCTCGCTTTATCGTACTCCTCGATTTTGATAAGAATTTTAGCCAAAAGTAAAAGCTTTTCAGGCTCCGGATAAGAAGATTTTTCTACTATGTCTTTTATTTTATCCGCTCCTAGATTTTTAAGCACTTTAATTTCCATTTCTTTATGTTTTTCTTCATTTTTGCTTAAGTTTGAATCGTGTCTTCTGTATTTATAGAGCACTTTGCGCAAGTATCCGAACCTAAATCTTTGTGCCAACTGAATGCTCATCCAATAATCTTCTGCATATCTCATATCGGGAAGAAACCTGAAACTTTCAAAACATTTTCTCCTATATATGACACTTGGCATACAAGGAATAACTTGCCTGAAGAGAAGCTGTGCCAAAAAATCGTTCGGTGAAAGGTCCCCGTAGTCGCTTTTAAGTTCTTTAACCTTCTTGACGTAAGCATCGATTAGAAGAACATCATTATAAACGCAATCTATATCTTTATGCTGCTGTAAAAAGTCAACTTGCTCCTTTACTTTATCGGGTAAATACAAGTCATCGGCATCCAGCCATGCAATATACTCTCCTTTAGAGTACTCCAATCCTGTATTTCTGGCCTCTGAAACGCCTTTATTTTCTTGGTAAATATATTTAAGTTCCGGATATCTTTTTACAATCTTGCCCGTCATGTCGGTCGAGCCGTCATCAACTACAATTATTTCTATGTTCGGGTAGGTTTGAATGAGAGCACTTTTTATACTAGACTCTATATACTTTTCACCGTTGTAGACACATATGATTATAGAAACTAACCCTTTACTCACTCTCCAACCTCCATGATTTTTTATGATATTTCATTTGTCGGCTTTGGAATACAATTTTTTAATATTTTTGAGATGTTTTTTAGAGTAATTTTTCCGGAATTTCAATTATATAAAAACGTTCTGTGTTTCATTTAAATTGACAAATAAAAGCTCGGGACATCGAGTCCCTTCGCTTTTGCCCCTTTCATTTCATTCCAAGAGGCCAAATAAAAAAAGTGGTTCCGTCACCACTTCGTCAAGGCTGCATTCAATTGTAATTACTATTTTAGCAAATCCTTTAAGTCCACATTCTTAACTTCTGCCGCCTTTTTGTTTTCAGCTTGTATTTCCAGGAATATCTCCTTCCTGTAAATAGATACACTCTTAGGTGCGTTAATGCCGATACGCACCTGCTCCCCTTGAACATCAACAATAGTAATTTCAATGTTGTCATTAATAATTATGGATTCATTTTTCTTTCTTGTCAGAACAAGCACCTGCATTTACCTCCTGTCTCCGGAGCTCTTCTACTATATAGTGTCTCACACTATATCTATCTGTGTCAAGGACAACTTGCATTCCTTTGTTATTTTTTGTGTTTATAATGACAGGAGCCTTCAAATTCATAGTCATTTTTGAAATATCCTCCGGAACAACAACTATCGAAAGTACCATCACATCTTCAATTTTCTCAATATCGAGACCTTCAACAGCCTCCCCGGGTATTTCAATATCATAATCCTTTAAAATAAGGAAAGGATTTACCACTGCAAAAGCAAGCTGTCCGTCGTCAACATTCTGAAGCCACCTAAAAGGTGAAGTTTCATCTCCGTCATACAACACCACATACCGTTTCAAGTTTTCAAATCCCGGTATCCCATCCTTAAAATCGATAATTTTAGTCTCATCAATGTTTATTTCCCCAAAGTGTTTGGTTTTAAGAAGCATTTTATCTCCTCCACATTTAATTTACAGTTTACACATATGCGTCAATTTTATTCTCAACATAATCGATTTTAATTGAAGCATATTGTTCCAAGTATATTTTTACTTTTTCAGGAATATAATTCAAATTAAAACTTGCGGGAATAAAGGTTCCTTCAACACCATTATGAATAACTTTCCAGTAATCTTGCGGAAAATTAATCTCCTGCCCTCCGGTCACACTGACTTTAGGACTCGCTTTTGGAATGGCCTCAATGTTGAACTCCCGCATATTGTAAGAATCCCTCTTTGCAAGCTGGGGAATTAAGTTTCCTCCGTTTTCAATAGCAGCCAGGGCATCACCGTCGTCAGCTAATTTCCCGATGTATTTCAATGCATTCCCTTTTCCTTTTTGAGCTAATTCTCTGGCCAAATCAAGATGGTTTTTAAGCCCTGCACTTGCAAAAGCCTCATACTGGTCAATCTCCACTTTGGGAAGCTCTGTTTCTATTTGAACTTTCGCATGATTCTGGTGAAGCTTGAGCCGCGCGTCCCGCGCTTCAATATCAAGTTTTGAATAAGTTCTGTCAATACCGATTCTGGCATGGGTTTGAGTTATAATGATACCCATATTACCACCTACTTTAAATCAATATTAATCAAGTATTACACAGACTTATTTCAAAAAGTCAACAAGGGATGTTTGTATTATTCTGGCTCCGCCGGACAATGATGCCCTGTAAACATTTTCCTCTGTCTTTAGAAGCAAAATGTTTTCAGCCTGGTCCACATCCTCATTTTCACTCATAAGTTTTGTAAAATTGAGGCAATCTATATCAAGTCTGTCGGCAGTCAACTCAAGTCGATTGTACCTGGCACCGATATCTGCCCTTATCCGAAGTACGTGATTTAGATTTTCATCAATTTTTGCTATTGCATCGCTTATCTGAGAATGGTCTCCTAAATCCAATGCATTTATATAATCATCAAAGTCCGAAATAAGCTTGCCCTTTGTACCTGCACCGGCAGCAGCTCCGCCATTAAACAGGTCTCCGCCCGTTACATTTACATTTATGCTGTCACTGATACCTATCTGAAAAATTATTGCTTCGCTGTTGTTTACATTAATATTGAAAAACCCGTTATCATCCATAAGCTTGGTATCTGTTTTAAAACCGGAAAATACGTACCTTCCGGCATATGTGGAATTTGACAGTTTGATCAACTGGTTTTTCAGCTGCTCCACTTCCTGGCGTATTTTTTTCGTATCTTCCTCAGTGGCAGTACCGCTGCTTGCCTGCACAGCAAGCTCCCTTGCTCTTTGCAATATGTCCCCCACATTGGTTATTGCCGACTCGGTAATTTCCAGCCAGGACAATGCATCCTCCACATTTGTTTTATATTGTTCTATCTGGGCCACATCGGTACGAAGCTTTAATGCTCTGGCTGCAACAACAGGGTCGTCCGAGGGCACAGTAATTTTCTTTCCGGTAGCCAGCATCTGTTGATACTTGTCCATTCTGGCCAGGTTTTTACCGATATTGTTAATCATATTGTTTACAATCATATTATTGGTTATTCTCATATTACCCCTCCATCACTGCATGGATTAAATAACGTTAATTCTATAGTCCTACCCTGTTTATCAGTATGTCGTAAACTTCCGACATTGTATTAATCATTTGTGCAGCTGCCGAATAAGCCTGATAATGCTTTACCAGACTTGCCACTTCCTCATCCAAAGATACTCCGGAGTCGGACATTCTCTGATTTTCAACCTGCTCAATCATATTTCTGTGAATTGACGAGAGCCTTATACTCTGTTGGGAGTCTATCGCAAGGGTAGTAATTATAGACTTCATAAAGTCCTCCGGCGCACCCTCTTTAAACATATGGACATTATTTCTCATAATCAAAATACTATTTATATTCCCTATATTTCCGACTTCGTTCAAAGTATCGGAAGTTGCAATATTTCTGGGATTATCCAGAATGTCACTGCTTACGGCAAAGTTTTTGGCAGTTAGCATTTCGTAAGCGGCATCAATGTCGCCGGAAGCCATGAAATCTGCACTGGATATGGATTTGTTTTCCGTTCCCAGCATGGTGAAAAACCTTATTCCGGTATTTCCGTTGGTACCGTATCCATCCACATGGCCTGCCACCTTGTCGCTTCCCACTATTCCTTCATTAAATGCCTTTGCAAAAGTCCTGACAAACTCATTGAGCTTCCTTATGTAATAAGGTATGCCTTTATACTGAGGACTTCCGTTTTCTCCATCGTTTCCATCCCTTACATCAATTAGTCCCTTCAGCTCTCCGCCTCTTATACTAAGGCTGTTGCCGTCTTCCCACACAACTTCGTAAAGATTGGGAATGTCCTCATCTTTATTCAGTTTGTTTGCCCTTTGTTTTATGTCAAGCTTATTTACATCAAAATTGTCGACAAAAGCCTTTCCGCTTATTGTAATCACCATACGCTTGTCATCTTTGCCATTGGGGAGCTTACCCACCACTACTTCGTTGACATCTATGTTTACAAGCTTTGAAAGCTCATCAATCAAAAGCGTCCTTTTGTCCCTTAAGTCATTTGCCGTATTTCCGTCCAGCTCGGCAGTGTATATCTGCTTGTTTAGCTGAGCTATCTGGGCCCCCAGGGAGTTTATATCCGTAACAACAGTCTTTATCTGGTTGTTTATGTCAAACTGAAGTTCTTCAAAGTGAGATGCAATGTTGTTGAAGTAGCGGGCAAAGGTTACTCCCTGTTCTTTTACCAAAGCCCTTATCGCATCGTTGCTGGGATCCTTTGCAAGCTCCTGAAGGGAATTGTAAAAGTCGTTGATCACAGCATTAAAGCCACTGTCGGACGGTTCATTAAATGTAACCTCCATATCGGCAAGAAGGGCCTTTTTGGCACTCCATTCACCGTAAGAAACGTTTTCGCTCCAATACTTGTAATCCAAGTATTCATCCCTGATTCTTTCGATGGCAAGTACTTCCGAACCCGTACCCAACATTCCTGTTCCGTTAAAGAGCGACATGGGATTTGAGGCCGACTGAATCGCCACCTGCCGGGAGTATCCTGGCGTGTTTACGTTATTAATATTGTGATTTATTACATCCATATTCCTTTGAGCTGTGAATAATCCTTTTACTGCTACATTAAATCCGAAGAAACTACTCATCTCTTATCACCTGCCTACTAATCCCATTCTTAAAATAATTGTCTCCAACATATCATCTATAACGTTTATCGTCCTCGATGAAGCACTGTAAGCAAATTTGTATTTCATCATATTGGACATTTCCTCATCCATGGAAACTCCCATAATTGACTGCCTTTGCGACTCGGCCGAATTCACCAGAATCCTCTGGTTTTCAGCTGTTTTTTTCGCCTCGGAACCTCCGGTACCCACAATAAGTATTATGGTCTGATAATAGTCATCCATGCTCACAACACCGCTTGTATCGGTAATTACCCGGGCATCCCTCAAATTTGCAATGGCTAAGGCAATAGTATTGTCGCCGCTGTCACCGCTTTTGGATGCAACAATATTGTCAAGGTCCGCAAGGTTGTCATTCAGCTTGATATTTCCCATTTCCAACGGATATGCAGGATTTATCGCTACAAAGAAATCCTCTCCGTCGGAAGGCGGATTCCCCAGAGTCTTACCGCTTTTATGGAGATTGTTCACCTGGGTCACCAATGAATTAACAAGCACGTTAAGCCGCATTTTCAAGTCAGATACTATATTTACCGAACTTGCAACGGGATTTGCAGAAGGATCCGCAATACCTTCAATTGAACCCGAAACATCTCCTCTTGACTCTAAAAGTCCTTTAAGAACGCCGCTTTTTACAGGAACCTCTATATCCTCTCCCTCAATTTTGGGGACATAGAACATCTTGTTGGTATCGCTCTTTCCGGCAACGAGATTTATTTGCTCTCCCTTTGTTACCAGAATAAATCCTCCAAGGGTTACCTGTACATCACCATTCTGCATTTCGGTAAATTCAAAATTTGCAAGCTTCGACAGCTCATCTAAAAGCAAATTCCTCTGGTCGCGGTAGTCATTTGCGTTATCCCCGCAAATTTCTTCCTTCATTATTTTAACGTTCAAATCCGCTATTTGCTCCGTTATGCCGTTTATCTGCTTTATGGTAAGCATAATCTGTTTGTTAAGGTCCTCTTGCAACTTGTCCAGTTGTTCACCCAAATGATTTATTTGATGCACTAAAGCTTCCGCCCTCTGTCTTACCAAAGCCCTTATGGTAAGACTGTCCGGTTCCTTTGAAAGCTCCTGCCATGAGTTCCAAAACTGGTTTAAAACGTTTTGCAGTCCGTCTCCCATCGGATCGCCAAGAATGGTCTGGACCTCCTGAAAGGTTTTGCTTCTTGTCTCCCAGTACCCAAAGCTTGTATTTTCATTTCTATAAATGTTGTCCAAAAAGATGTGCCTTATCTGTCTCGTTTCTTCAATGCTTGCACCAAGCCCAATCTGATAGTTTATATAGTTTTGATACGGACCTGTGGTAATCATAGCCTGCTGGCGCGCATAGCCTTTTGTATTTACATTGGAAATATTGTGCCCGGTTACAGACAAAGCGCGCTCATTAACATACATTCCGGATCTTGCAATCTCCAAACCTGAGAAACCCAAATATACCGCCTCCAGACGCTTACAGTTTTATATCAAAATAGTTTTTTTTCTTGCCGTCGTTTATTTGACCCTCTTTGCTGTAATTGTTTCCTTGTGCATTAATACTGGTCAAAATATTTATCGAAAAATCTATGAAATCAATTGAGTTTTTTATTAATTTGGAATTAATTTCATTGATATCCCTAATTTCCTCAATGATTGAAGACATATGTTTTTTATAGTCCCTGAGCCTTTCTGCCTGATTTTCGTCCACATGTTTCTCCAATTCCGACATTGTTATCTCCGAAGGATTGATTCCAATAGCGTCCGATATTTCTGAAACAATGTTTTCCCTCGACTCTTCCAGCTTTCCAATTTTAAATATCAGGGATTGCTCTAGATTTGTGATACTCTCAAGTTCGCTTACTTTCCCTTTTACAATAACATCGGTTTTATTCTTTGAAATTTCAAGAATATCTTCATAAATTTTTGATTCCTGAGAAAGTACATCCATTAAATCATTTATCAACCGGTTGTTCATATTCCAAACACCCCTCTGTATCTCATTGAATTCATCCTTTCTAAAAATACCCTGAATAAAATTTATTGCGGGACAACTCGGAACTCCTTTCCTATATCACCCCGCAAACACAAATCATCCTAAGCCTACTTATCCGTTATTGACTTTAAAATCTTGTCTGCAATATCCTCTTCGCTGACTTTGTAAGTACCGGCTTCAATTTTTCGTGTCAATTCCTCCACTTTGTCCTTTCGTATGTCCGGTATCTCCTTTAATGCTTTCATTGCCGTCTGAATGTCTTTCGCCTGATTCGAAATGGATACCACATCTTTCTTCTTGGTCGCCCCATCAGTCTTTTCCATCTTGTTTACGGTTTTGCTGCTGTCATAGATGCCTGAAACCTTTGGGACCCCCTCCCAGATTTTCATAATTACCACTCACCTTCATAAAAACTTTCTATGTTAATATTTTAAGTATTGACTTCATCATTAGTTTCTTTATCCTTCCTCTCATTAATAATATCGTCATTTAAAATATTTAGTTAATAAATAAATATTACTATTATCAAGTACAATATTAAGCTTAATATAGTTCTTAAAAATATTAATTTTTTTACTCAATATAATACTGTCAGCAAATAAGTTCTAATATTATTTTTCCGGATTCCACTTTTCGTACTTGTTTAAGTATTTCATTCCCATTCCAGCCGGTTTTTTCTTGTCGGTGTCGCCGGATGCTGACTTGGATATCTCTTCTGCACTCGACTTGAATCCTTCGCTAAGCTCTCGGGAGCATTCATTGCAAAACCTTCCTGTGGTTATGGATCTGCCGCATTTCTCGCACTCCAATATCAAGTTGCCGTCATTGCCGACAATCTCAAGTCTTCCTTCCCTCAAATAGCTTTTTATTTTCTGGACACTGATTTCCAGCACATTTGACACCTCAAGAATTGAAGCCTTAGGATGCTCATAAAGGTACTCCTTTACTTTTTTGAATTCCTCTTCATCCTGTTTTTTACAATCATGGCAAATGGGCCGTCCGCCGATATAGTTGAAAATCCTCCCGCATCGTTTGCAGTTTCTTACATCCGGCATACCGATTCCTCCTAGCCTAATAATATACCAAACTTTAATTCGCAAAACAGTATTAAATATCCTCACAGTATATTTCGGCATTTTATTTATAATAGTTTAACCATGTATACTGTTACCTTCTTCCTGACGCAATGACGGCGGCCACAATTTTTTTGGCTCCGGCTTCCTTTAGCACTCTGCTGCACTCATTCAATGTTGAGCCGGTAGTCAAAATATCATCCACCAAAAACATTGTTTTCCCCTCAATTTTGGATGCATTGGTTATTTTAAACGCATCCTTTATGTTAATGAGTCTGTCGTCCCTCTTTAAAAGGCTCTGGCTATTGGTATTTTTAACTCTCACCAAAAGCCTGGACTCATTCTTTATTCCCAGCTCCCGGCTGAGCTGGCGGGCTATAAGATAAGACTGGTTGTAGCCGCGGTTTCGCTCCCTATTAGGATGCAAGGGAACGCTTACAATCATGTCAAATTTCTGCCACTGGGTCAATTCCTTTATTTTCTGTGCCAAAAGCCGTGCAAAGGTCCTATAATAAGAGGGCTTGTTATAAAACTTGTATCTTCTTATCGCTTCCTTTACAATGCCGCTGTAGTCGCATACACAGATTACACTGTCATAGTAGTTGTACTTCCCCTGAGGATTGATACTTGCCTCTTCCTTAAAACTAATCTGTTCATAGCACTCTTTGCATATTTCTATTTTAGTATCGGTATTTAAAATCGTTCCGCAAAATATGCACTTTGGCGGAAAGATGAGGTTTATAATCCGGTTTATCATTGTCTCAACCAATCCATTCCAAGAACACATTTTCTAAGCTTTTCAGAAAGATCTGAATTTCTTTTTGTTTCACGGTCGTTGATAATCATTCCGCCAAGGCAATCTTTATTCCCCACAAGGATTACCAGCTCCCTAGCCCTCGTTATTGCAGTATACAAAAGATTTCTAGTCATCAGTACCGAAGGACCTGGAAATACCGGAAGTATCACCACGGGAAACTCACTTCCCTGGCTTTTATGAATAGTTATGGCATATGCCAGTTCCAGCTCGTCCAAAATAGTGTAATCATATCCCACAAGTCTCTCATCATCAAAGCAAACTTTTATTTTTTGCTCTTCATCGTCTATTTCAACTATAACACCCATATCGCCGTTAAACACACCCGTGCCCTCCTGGGTCGGGTCATTAATTTTTTCCCACTTGAGGTTGTAGTTGTTCTTTACCTGCATCACCCGGTCACCTTCACGGAATACATAGTCTCTAAAGGCCTTTTGGTTCTTTTTGTTGCTCTCGGGATTCAAGACCTTCTGAAGCTCAATGTTAAGGTTTCCCACCCCCACCGCACTCTTTCTCATAGGTGTCAATACCTGTATCTGCCTCATGGGATCATATCCGTAAGTGTCGGGTATCCTCCTTATGCAAAGGTCAATCACTGTTTTTAAAATGTCGCTTTGGGAATTCCTTGTCACAAAGAAAAAATCTTTTTCCCTGTCATTTAATATAGGAAGCTCCCCGCGGTTTATTCTGTGGGCATTGACAACTATCATGCTTTCTCCGGCCTGCCGGAATATGTCGGACAGTTTGACAGTCTTTACCATCCCGCTTTTTATTATATCCCTAAGAACATTTCCCGGGCCCACCGAAGGCAGCTGGTCCACGTCCCCGACCAATATAAGCCTTGTCCCGCAAGCGATGGCTTTGAGCAGGTGGTTCATAAGAATTATATCCACCATGGACATCTCGTCGATTATCACTACATCTGCTTCTATGGGATTTTCTTCTGTCCTCATAAACACCAGCTCGTCCTCATTGGCCGTATAACCGATTTCAAGGAGCCTGTGAATGGTCTTTGCCTCATAGCCCGTAGCCTCGGACATCCTCTTTGCCGCCCGGCCGGTAGGAGCCGCAAGCGCAAACTCATATCCTTCACTTTCAAGAAGGCTAATAATGCTTTTAATTATAGTCGTCTTACCCGTACCCGGTCCTCCCGTTATTACAAGCACGCCATTGATCATTGCTTCCCTGATGGCTTCCTTTTGCTTGTCCGCAAGTATTATACCTTCTTTTTCCTGAACCCGCTTTATCCTTTTCTCAAAATCCTGCATATTGCCGCTGAATCTAACTTGGGAAAGCTCCACCAGCTTTTTGCATACTCCCAGCTCCGCATTGTAAAAGGCACTCAAATAAATCCTTGATGTGCCGTCATTTCTATCCACATACACCGACTTGTTCAGCACAAGGGCAACTAAGGCATCAGCTATGCGTTCAATATTGATGTTTAAAAGCTTTGACGTATAATCCTTAAGTATTTCCTCTTCAACAAAAGTGTGCCCATCTGCCGCAGCCTGGGTAAGTACATATTTAATACCGCTTGAAATCCTGTATTTGGAATATGGGGCAATTCCAAGACTTTTAGCTATGCTGTCGGCCGTCTTAAAGCTTATGCCGAAAATCTCGTCCGAAAGCCGGTAAGGATTTCTTTTAATTTCTTCCACAGTATTCGGCCCAAAAGTCTTGTATATCTTGGCACAATAAGTAGGACTAATGCCGTACTCCTGCAAAAACAGTACAACATCCCGAAGGCCCCTTTGCTCTTCAAAGGCCTGTCCTATTTTCAAAGCCTTTTCCATTTTAATGCCTTTTATCTCTGCAAGTCTCTGAGGGTGATGGCTTATAATGTGAAGAGCCTGGTCTCCAAACTTTTTTACAATCTTTTTTGCCGTTGCCGGCCCAACCCCTTTAATAAGTCCTGATGCAAGATACCTTTCTATAGCCTCTGTCGTTTCCGGAAGCAGCTTTTCATACAGCTCCACTTTAAGCTGTTCGCCATAGTCGGGGTGGGTAACCCATTTCCCCGAGACTTTCAGCGTTTCACCCACATTAATAAAGGGCATGTATCCCACAGCAGTAATAACTTCTTTATCGCATTTTATCTCACAAACGGTATATCCGTTGGCTTCATTGGAAAATATAATTTCTTCAATGGTACCTTCAATAGTTACCAATGTATCCACCTTATTCTTTGTATATTTGCATATTTATAAAATTACATACTTAAGTATACCTTATATATAATGTTTCGAAAAGAACGGGAATAAATATTCATCTTTGGTTTCGCTATACATTTCTTCTTTTGGCATGTTCCAAAATAGTATCATTGTCTTTCGGTTCGTCAAATGACTTAAATAGAGCATCTTTTTCGCTTTTCCCCAACACCTCAAGACATTCATAATCCTTTTCCAGCCTTCTTAGAATGTCCATTGTATCGTCATTAGAGCCCATATCAAGCACCATGAGCTTTCCTCCAGGCATCAGCTTTCTGATAAAATCCCTGGGCAAAACGTTTCTTAATACCCCTTCAATCGTCTCCCCCTGATTCTTGACAATCAACACAAGCTTTACCTGGGAATTTCTATAACCTTTATTATGATTTTTTATAGAAACTAAAAGATCGTGTATCAGCATCATGAGGCCGTAAGCTGCAAGAAAACAGGCTATTACTTCAAAGATAAACTCCGCCATAATAAACACCTCCAGTTAACAGTCTATGAATTTTGCTTTGCAACTGTTACAGGTGCCTATATAAAAAGCCGAAGCAGGCAAACAATTGCCCTCTTCGGCTCTTTACTGTTCCTTCTGAAATTTATTTTTTACAATAATTATCTAAAACTTAAATCTCCTGCGCTTCCCTTCTTAAGTCTTCGGCCTTGTCTGTCTTTTCCCAAGGAAGGTCAATGTCCGTCCTTCCAAAGTGTCCGTAAGCTGCTGTCTGTTTGTAAATCGGCCTTCTTAAATCAAGGGTCTTGATAATTCCTGCAGGTCTTAGGTCAAAATGCTTGTTTACCAAGCTTTCTATTTTCTCTTCAGGAATTATTCCGGTACCAAATGTATCAACCCTCACCGAAACCGGTCTTGCCACACCTATTGCATAAGCCAGCTGCACTTCGCATTTCTTGGCAAGCCCTGCAGCAACTATATTTTTTGCCACATAACGGGCAGCATAAGCAGCCGAACGGTCAACTTTTGTGGGGTCTTTACCTGAAAATGCTCCGCCGCCGTGTCTTGCATAACCTCCATAAGTATCTACGATTATCTTTCTTCCGGTAAGCCCGGAGTCTCCTTGAGGTCCGCCAACCACAAATCTTCCTGTGGGATTGACAAGATACTTAGTATTGCTGTCCAAAAGCTCGGCCGGTATAACAGGCTTTATAACATGCTCAATAATATCTCTCTTTATTGTATCGTGATCCACCTCAGGACCATGCTGTGTGGAAATAAGTACCGTATCCACCCTTACAGGCTTGTCCCCGTCATATTCAACAGTAACCTGGGACTTTCCGTCTGGCCTTAGGTAGTCCAATGTGCCGTTTTTCCTTACCTGGCTTAACCTCATGGCAAGCTTGTGAGCTAATGAGATGGGCATTGGCATAAGTTCGGGTGTTTCATCACATGCAAAGCCGAACATCATTCCCTGGTCACCTGCTCCTATGGCTTCAATTTGCTCATCGCTCATTTCCCCTGTCTTTGCTTCAAGGGCCTTGTCAACTCCCATGGCTATATCGGGAGACTGCTCGTCAATTGAAGTCAGAACCGCACACGTATCACAGTCAAATCCATACTTTGCCCTATCATAACCTATTTCGCGAATTGTGCCTCTTACAATCCTTGGTATATCGACATAACAATTTGTTGTAATTTCACCGGTTACCAAAACAAGTCCTGTAGTAACTGAAGTTTCACATGCTACCCTCGCCATAGGATCCTTAGCAAAAATTGCATCCAAAACGGCATCGGAGATCTGGTCGCATATTTTGTCAGGATGGCCTTCAGTAACTGATTCCGATGTAAATAGTTTTCTTGCCATTTAGGTTACCTCCTTATTAATTTTTTCTTTTGCAAGTATGTCAACAAAGCATTGCTGCAACTTGTCCAAAATCCGACAAAACACATAAAAAAACCTCTTTCACAAAAAGAGGATCCAGTTTTTATCCTCATCTGTCAGGACTTTTACATCCTGTAGGAATTGGCACCGATACAATTCTGCCGGTTGCCGGGTTTCATAGGGCCCATTCCCTCCACCTCTCTTGATAAGGCTACCTGTATTATTTTGTCATAGTATAATGTATCATATACCTTATACTTAGTCAATAAATATGAGGCTTTTCTTTGTATAAATTTTGCCAAAGTTTTTTTACACTAAATATTATTCGACTTTTTATACACTTTATCCCTGAAATTTTGGGATGACACTATATACCTTTCATGGTATCCCTCTCCTATTTTTTCGACACCGTCAAAAGCTTCCACCTTAAAGGTAAGCTTTCTTCCTTCAACAGCTATCAACTCTGCCAAAGCCTTTACTTTCATTCCTACAGGTGTACCGGCAATATGCTTAATATTCACTGAAGTCCCGACAGTGGTATACCCTTTAGGCAGATGCAGGGACACCGCCGACAATGCAGCCCTCTCCATCAAACCTATCATTGCCGGAGTTGAATAAACATCCATATCTCCGCTTCCGTACTCTTCTGCAGTACTCTTATCCGTTACCCATGTTTCAACAGATGCATTCAAACCAACCTTTAAGCTTACATTCTCCATAGTTCTTCCCTCTCCACTTGAAATTCAAAATTTTCGGCTCATTAGAAAGCCAAGCCCTAAACTTTAGCCCAACGAATTTCCAGCACTTGAAAATGCATAATACCTTTTCGGGTTTAATGCTTTCAAAGATTCTAGAAACAATTTCTGTTACCGGGCACTTGATATTATAGCAAATACATTTGCAATAATAAAGTAAAAAAAGAGATAGTTTATAACCATCTCTTTTTATTTATAAAAGGAAGCTATTTTTTAGAAGAATTAATCAGGCACTTGCATACAGCTCTTCAAACTCATGCCCTTCAAGCTTTTCTCTTTCAATAAGGGCATTTGCTATTGCATGGAGTTTATTAATATTTTCCTTCAAAATATTTGTTATTCTTTCATAGCATGTATCTATTATCTTCTTTACTTCCTTGTCAATTTGAGCAGCTACCTCTTCACTGTAGTTTCTTGTCTGTGCCAGGTCTCTTCCGATAAATACCTCATCATTCTCATTTCCGAATACGAGATTGCCCAGAGTATCACTCATACCGTATTTGGTAATCATACTTCTGGCAATTCCGTTAGCCTGCTTCAAATCAGAATAAGCACCGGTGCTTACTTCTCCCAGCACAATCTCCTCTGCTGCCCTTCCGCCTAAAGATACAATAATCTTTTCAATGAGATGGGATTTGGTTTCATAAGTCTTATCCTCATCCGGCTTGTGGGCGGTAAAGCCGCCTGCCATACCTGACGGAATAATGGAAATCCTGTCAACTTTATCGGTAGTGGACACAGCTTTTATCGCAATAGCATGACCGGCTTCATGATATGCTGTAAGCCTTTTTTCCTTTTCGCTCATTACCCTGCTCTTCTTCTCCGGTCCTACTACCACCTTGAATACCGCCTCTTTTATTTCAGCCATTGTTATTACTTTCTTATTGGCTCTGGCAGCAAGCAAAGCTGCTTCGTTAAGGAGATTTTCAAGGTCTGCTCCGGTAAATCCGGGAGTACTCTTTGCAAGCTCATCCAATTTAACATCTTCAGCCAACGGCTTGCCTTTGGCATGAACTTTCAGTATTTCTTCCCTTCCTTTTATATCTGGAAGTCCCACTACAACTCTTCTGTCAAATCTTCCCGGTCTTAGAAGCGCTGGGTCCAAAATATCCGGTCTGTTTGTAGCAGCTAGAATTATTACCCCTTCATTTGCTCCAAAACCATCCATTTCAACCAACAACTGGTTGAGCGTCTGTTCCCGTTCGTCATGGCCTCCGCCAAGTCCTGCTCCTCTATGTCTTCCCACAGCATCAATTTCGTCTATGAAGACGATACACGGAGCGTTCTTCTTTGCCTGCTCAAAAAGGTCTCTAACCCTTGAAGCACCTACGCCGACAAACATTTCCACAAAGTCCGAACCGCTTATGCTAAAGAACGGAACTCCAGCTTCTCCCGATACGGCCTTTGCCAGCAAGGTTTTACCGGTACCCGGAGGTCCCACCAAAAGAACTCCCTTAGGTATCCTTGCTCCAAGCTCCAAAAACTTTTTAGAGTGCTTTAAAAATTCAACTATTTCTCTCAGTTCTTCTTTCTCTTCATCAGCACCTGCGACATCATCGAAAGTTACCTTTCGCTTGTCATCTATAGTCATCTTGGCTCTGCTTTTACCAAAGGACATTACCCTGCTTCCGCCGCCTTGCGACTGCTGGAGGAAAAACACCCAAAACAGCACAAACACGACTATAATCACCAAAGTAGGCAATATTGAAATCCACCATGGCGGGGAATAAGGAACCCTGCTGCGAAACTCCAATTCTCCCTGTCTGATAAGGTTATTTATCTCATTCATAAATACCTCAACATCAGGTATATAAACAAACTGGTCTCTCTGTCCTTCTCCTTTATATTTTACTGTGGCTTTATTGTCCTCCAGTATGATCTCTTGAACCTTTCCGTTCTGAATATCACTTATAAGCTGCGAATACTTTTGCTCTTTTTCAACCGGACGGCTTTGCACTACAACCAAAAAAGCCAGCAGCATAACAAACAGTACTATATAAAAGCTTATATTCTTAAAATATTTCAAATAGCTCCCTCCTTATTAATTATTCTAAACAATGTAAAAAAACTAATACATCAAAGTATATTCATCAACATATATTACATTATATTAACATAACGGTTCTAAAAACACAAGAAACCTTTATATTATTTTCACTCCGAGTCTCCTTTGGATTCATAAACAGAAGACTTTAGTACACATACATCCGGAAGGTTCCTGTATTTACCTGCGTAATCCAATCCGTAACCTACCACAAATTTATCCGGTATTGTAATGCCTTCATAATCTATTTCCAATTCCACCTTTCGCCTCGACGGCTTGTCAAGGGCGGTGCATACCTTAACATCTTTAGGGCCTCTGTTCTCAAACATGCTTTTTAAATAATGCAATGTAAGACCCGTATCCACCAAATCTTCGACAATAAGCACATGCTTGTTGGTAATATCAACATCGATGTCTTTTATTATGCGGACAACTCCGGACGATTTGGTGGAATTGCCATAGCTTGACACCGATATGAAATCCATATCAATAGGTATGCTTATTTCCCTTATCAGGTCGGCAAAAAAAACCACTCCTCCTTTTAATACCCCAATCAATACAAGCTCTTTTCCTTCATAATCATTGGAAATCCTTTTTCCCAACTCTTTAGCCTTACTTTTAAGCTCCTCTCCGGTGACCAATATCTCTTCAATTTGATTTTGCATGAGTTTCCTCCTAAAAAATATATGCTATTTTAAAGTATCTAACTTTCACGTTTTTATTCGAAATCAATATACCTATTTTATGGATTTTAATTGTTTTCAATGTGATTTTCATAGGATAATTTTAATATGATTTTAGTATTTTCAGTTACTTTAAATTTATCACTGATTTTACAACCTATTATCCATACAATTTCTTTACCCTTTGAAATTAGCGGTATGTGATTTCTCGTTTCTCTTGGGATTTTATTGTCAATGAAAAACTCTTTGAGTTTTTTCGTTCCGTTTGAGCTTCGCGGTTTAAAGACATCTCCATCTCTTCTGTTTCTTATATATATTCCCTCTCTTAGCCTGTCATAATCAAAAAACTGAACACAGCTTGTGTCCGATGCCCTTCTAAAATCCTTTATATTAAAGGTACCGGAAGAAACGTCAATCAGAGATGCCTCCAATTTTCCATTTACTTCATTAACAATCGTAATCCCGGGTATATTTACTTTCTTATTAAAATATATATCTTCTTTCTCAAATTCGTGTAAATATATTTTCAGGGTCTCATAGGATTTCGCAGCCCTTACCCCATGGGGAAGATGCAGCTTTGACCCCGTTGCACCATTTTCAATCAGGTCTATTATACTATCAATATGTACTGCTGCAATGCCTCTTATGTCTCCCTTGATTTTTTTTATGGAATTTCGAATTATTCTTCGCTGTGCCGCAATATGGCATTCCTTTAAAGCAGCAAGGTCTAAAACTACTTGGCTGCCATCACTCTTTTTTTTGACTTTGCTTGAGATTTCATCCGTTTGGTTTTCTATAAAACTTACGTCATCCCTTATCAAATCTGCCATTTTGGTTATACCATTTACTATATCGGCATTGAATAATTTATCTATATAGGGTATTAGATCAAGTCTTATCCTGTTCCTAGTATAAATATCCTCAAGATTTGAACTGTCAATGCGTGGATTTAGGTTGTGAATGCGGCAGTAATCTTCGATTTCAGCTCTATTGATACCTAAAAGAGGTCTTATAATCCTACCTCGAATATAATCCATTCCTTTAAGTCCGTCAAGCCCTGTGCCTCTTATAATATTCATAAGCACAGTCTCCGCCTGGTCATTTTTATTATGGGCTACGGCAATCCTTTGGGCACCGTAATTGTCGGCAACTTCGTCAAAAAGTCTGTACCTTTCTATCCTGCCGGCCTCCTCTAATGAAAGCTTTTGCTCTTTTGCAAGCTTTTTTATATCAATGCTCCTACTTACAAGCTCGACATTCAATTTCGCACACAAGTCTTCAACAAAAGCCTCATCCCCGGATGCTTCATTCCCTCTTAACATATGGTTGACATGCACCGCCACAAGCCCTAAATTCATACTTTCCCTAAGCCGGCAAAGAATGTGCAAAAGGCACACCGAATCAGGGCCTCCGGATACCCCAACAACTATTTTGTCTTTACTGCGAATAATATTATATTTTTCAATTGCTTGCAATACTTTGTCAATCATAAAACCATTCCAGTGCTACTCTCTATATTTCTCAAGATTTGCAAATTTCGTATACTGACCCAGCCATGCCAGTTCAACGGTACCCGTCGAACCGTTTCTGTGCTTTGCGATTATCACCTCGGCAATATTCTTCTTTTCGGTATCGGGATTGTAATAATCATCCCTGTATAAAAACATTACAATATCCGCATCCTGCTCTATTGCACCGGATTCTCTAAGGTCACTTAAAATAGGCCTGTGGTCGGCCCTAAGCTCCGGAGCACGGCTCAGCTGGGACAGAGTCAACACAGGAACGTTTATTTCCTTTGCCAATATCTTAAGAGACCTGGATATCTCCGATATTTCCTGCTGCCTGCTTTCAGTTTTCCCTCTTCCCTGCATAAGCTGAAGGTAATCTATGACAACCAATCCCAAATCTTTTTCAATCTTGAGTCTTCTGCATTTTGCCCTTATCTCCATGACAGAAAGTCCCGGGGTGTCGTCAATGTAAATCGGTGCCTCGGACAGGGGCCCCAATGCCCTTGCCACCTTTTGCCAGTCACTGTCCTCCAGCTTTCCGGTTCTCATCTTCTGGCTGTCCACCATAGCTTCGCAGCAAAGCATTCTGTTTACCAGCTGTTCCTTTGACATCTCCAGGCTGAATACGGCAACAGGAACTCTTGCATGAATAGCAGCATTCTGGGCTATGTTGAGCACGAAGGAAGTCTTTCCCATTGCCGGTCTTGCCGCAATCAGTACCAAGTCAGAATTTTGAAGACCTGCAGTCTTGTAGTCCAAATCCACAAAACCCGTGGGAATTCCGGTGATAAATCCTTTGTTGTTGTAAAGCTCTTCAAGCCGGTTAAAAGTATCAACCAATACATCCTTGATAGGGGCAAACCCCTGTGTATTTCTCTTTTGAAGCACATCAAATATGTTTTTTTCAGCTTTGTCCAAAACATAAGAAACCTCTTCCGAAGCCTCATAGCCCATATTGACTATTTCAGTGGAAGCCTTGATCAGCCTTCGTAATATGGATTTTTCTTCCACTATTTTCGCATAGTGTTTTGCATTTGCAGTGGTAGGAACCGAACTTGCCAGATTCGTAAGGTACTCCAGCCCTCCTACCCCCTCCAGGCTTCCCCTTGTTTTTAGCTGCTCCGAAACTGTAATAAGGTCAATAGGCTCTGCCTTTTCATAAAGGTCCATTATTGCTTCGAATATTTCCCTATGGTCTTCTCTGTAAAAGTCCTGGCTTGAAATTATTTCCGTCACGCTTGACAGCACTTCTTTATCAAGCAATATTGCACCCAGCACCGACTGCTCGGCTTCAATATTCTGCGGAGGTATTCGGCCAAAAGAACCCAAGTCCATATTCTATCACTCATCCCGACATAAACATATTTTCGCCAACGACTGGCATCAATTATTCCTGCTCAATCTTAACGGTCAATTTGGCGCTTACTCCCGGATACAGCTTTACATCCGCTTCATAGGTGCCCAGTGACTTCATGGATTCCGGAAGATTTATTTTCTTCTTGTCCACATCAAGATTGTGCTGTTTTTTCAAATAATCCGAAACATCCTTGCTGGTCATTGAGCCAAAAAGCTTTCCGTTCTCTCCGGCTTTTGCCTTGAGAGTAACCACTATATTTTTAAACTTTTCGGCAAGCTCCTTGGCCTGTGCAAGTTCCTTTTCTTTTCTGTTCTTTTCCGCTTCCTTTTTTGACTGCATAATATTCATATTGCTGGCATTTGCTTCAACAGCCAGTCCTTTCGGAAGCAAAAAATTTCTTGCATATCCGTCGCTTACATCAACAAGACTGTCTTTTTTTCCCAGACCTTTGACATCAGCTTTTAAAATAACCTTCATAGTATATCTCTCCTTATTCTACTTTAAATCATATTTACTTATTATAATAACAGAATACTACGTGTTCTGTCTGTTGATTTCATCAAAATATTCGTTGATTGCCTCATGAAGTCTCGCTTTTGCTTCCTCAAGCGTCACCCCTTGCAGCTGGGCTCCGGCAACCGTCATATGGCCGCCTCCTCCAAGCTTCTCAAGGATTACCTGAACATTTACATCGCCCAACGACCTTCCGCTAATAGCAATTCCATTATTAATATGGCTTAGCACAAAAGCCGCATTCAGTCCCGCGAGGTTAACAAGCTGGTCTGCCGCCTGCGCGGCAATCAACGTGGCGTTTTTCACATTTTGTGTGCAAACGGATATCGCCAGGTTATTCCTTATTATTTCCGCATCCTTTACCACATTTGAAATGCTTACATAGGTATTGATGTCGCTTTGGAACATCTGCCTTACCGATACTGTGTCCACTCCGTGCCTTCTTAGAAAGGCTGCCGCCTCAAAAGTACGCACTCCCGTCTTGAAGGTAAAGTTCTTGGTATCCACCACTATACCGGCATACAATGCCTCAGCTTCGACAGGTTTGAGCTTTATTTTCTCCTCCACATACTGCAGTATCTCCGTAACCAGCTCACATGTGGATGAAGCATAGATCTCCTGATATGTAAGCACTGCCTCCTGCAGATAGTCCGCTCCTCTTCTGTGATGGTCTATAACCACTATCTGCTCCGTATATTTTAAAAGTTCCGGAAACTCCGTAAAGCTCGGCCTGTGGGTGTCTACAATAATCAGCAGCGTTTTCTTGGTGATCTTTTCAATGGCTTCTTCTTTCGCTATAAACAGTCCCTCATAATCCCCGCTTTTTTCAATCTTTGATATCAAAACATCTATTGTAGGGTTTGAGCTGTTTAGTACTATATGGGTCTCCTTGTTTCGGTTCATTGCCACCCTGTATATTCCGAGGGCAGCCCCAAGACAGTCGATATCACAGTTTTCGTGCCCCATTATCATTACATCCGATGCCTGGTCAATAAGCTCCCTCAACGCATAGGCAATAACCCTTGCCTTTACTTTTGTCCTTTTCTCCAGCTCCCTGGTCTTTCCTCCAAAGAAAGTTATATTTTCTCCGTTTTTTACAACCACCTGGTCGCCGCCTCTTCCCAAAGCAATATCCAAAGATGCATGGGCAAAACGGAATTTCTCCAGCAGCGAGTCCACACCTATACCTATTCCGATACTTAATGTAACAGGTATCTTGTTTCCCACATTTATTTCCTTTACGGAATCTAAAATGTCAAACTTTTTCTCTTCAAAATCTTTAAGATACTTATAATCAAATATTAGTATATACTTATCCCTTTCAAACTTCTTAAGTATACCGTTGGTGTATCCCATCCACCGGGTTATTTTGGAATCTATTTCCGCAAGAATCTGGGTACGTATTGTATCCTCCAGGCTCTGCATCAAATCGTCATAATTGTCTATTATAATAATTCCCACCGTTGCTCTTTCATTGTCATACTTCTTCTTTAATTCCACAAGCTCCGTATTGTCCACAAAATACATAAGTATTATGAACCCGTCTTCATTTATCTTGCTATCCACTTTTACGAAATTACCCAATACGCAGTAGTTTCTTCCGTTTATCACAATATCCTTGCTAAAGTTCATGTTCCCATCGGACAATTCGCCGGGATTCAATTCTTTTACGAATGAATGTATAGTCTTTTCCAGAAGCTTTTCTCCGTCAAAGATTTTCTTAAAAGAAGAATTATACCAAATAATTGTCCCGTCCAGCTCAATTAATACCAAAGGCATAGGAAAATTTAACAGCGTATCCTTCGACGCCGTATTAATATTGAATGTCAAATTTTCAATATATCGGGTTATTTCTTTGTGTCTTTTGTAATTTGACCTGAAGTTATAATATAAAAGCAGCACAAACAGTGCATAGCCCGGTATGGCGACTACGAATTCCAGAGCTGAAATTATTATCAGCAGTAAAAATATAATCAGCAGATAAAAACTTGATTTCGGCAAAAACATTCCAATAAATTTTTTACTTTCCATCGGTACTCCTCCCGTGCTTAAAGTCCTAAACCTTGTTTTGTATTCTAGAGGAGTTCAAATGCTTTGCAAGTTCCGTCAAATCCCCATAGTATTTTTCAACATCATGGTTTTCAATTATACCAAGCCTTATTTTGTTGTTTATCTTAATCTCAATAGAATTATAACTCACACCCAAACGCCTGCCAAGCATATAGGAGATTAAAATTATATTGGACAGGGTCTCTGCGACTGATTCATGCACCTCTTCCCTAACTCCGTTTACCAGCACCTTGAAAAGATTTGCTATGTCGGTAAGAAGCTCACTCTTTAGCCACTCAATAATTTTTATATTCCTTGTAATGTCAATATCCCTGTCAAATAAAGCCATAAAACCACTCCAACATTTAATATAAGTTATGCATCCGCATATGACATATATTATACCATAAAATAATCTTAAGCATCGAATTTCCCAAAAATCAAAACTAAATCTTTTAAAAACTCAGCAACCTATTTCAAACTCCGGATAAGAGCCTAAAAACTTGTAAAAGGAAGTCTTTCTTTTTACCATTGTAAGTGCATCCCTGACATCTTGATCTTCTATATGGCCGTTTATATCCACAAAGAATATGTACTTGCCCAGCTCGTTTTTTGCAGGTCTTGATTCTATTCTCGTCATGTTTATATCCCAGAGGCTAAATATGTCCAGTATCCTATAGAGGCTGCCCGGCTTGTTTTCTGTGGAAAAAACTATGGAGGTCTTATTCTTTTTCGCCCTTTGCGCCTCTTTTTTTGAAATTACCACGAATCTGGTAAAATTATTGTCACTATCCTGAATGGATTCTTTTAGTATCTCAAGTCCATACTCTTTAGCCGCAGCCAAAGAACCGATGGCTGCCATGTTTTCTTCCCCCTGTGCAACCTCCTTTGCCGCCTGCGCAGTACTGTATACATATTTTACAACTGCATGGGGAAAGACAGAATCAATAAACTTTCTGCACTGTCCAATAGGCTGGGGATGGGAAAGGATATACTTTATATCCCCAATATCCGTACCTTTTCTTGCCATAAGATTCTGTTTTATCTCAATTACAACCTCAGCCTTGATTTTAAGATCCACGTCCGCCGCAAGCATATCCATCGTGGTGCTTACAGCTCCCTCCAAAGAATTTTCGATGGGTACAATGGCTTCATCAAGCTCACCGTTTTCCACCGCCATAATCAATTCCACCATGGTGTTGTAATCAACCCCGGTAAAATCATCTCTATCCCCAGTATATGTAATCATCGCTTCCTGCGAAAATGTCCCCTTTGGTCCTAAAAAACCGATTTTAACCATAAAACGCTCCTCATATTATTTTTTGCACCTTCTGGCAAAACCTTATGATTATACAGGTACGCAACTTTTATCTCATATTATAATAACATCATTTTTTCTTTTTTCCAACTGAAATGAGATTAATAATGACAAGCAAAATTAAATGGAATTCTTTGAGTATTATCTTGATATATGTTCTTTATAATGCTAATATTTATATTAAGTTTTTTATGCATTTTTAACGATATATTATTAGAATATTCTCGAAAAGTAACTGGAAAACCAGCTAAATGTTAATTATTGGG